>NZ_JACHFK010000011.1 GCF_014201805.1 Deinococcus metalli
GCCGCGGTCAGGGTGGTCTTGCCGTGGTCCACGTGTCCGATCGTCCCCACGTTCACGTGGGGCTTGTTCCGCTCAAACGTTCCTTTCGCCATGTTGGTGTTCCTCCTGAAATGGATCTGCCCGGACGGCCGGGCAAGCCTTGCCAGTGTACTCGCCCCCCTGGAAAACGCCAAGAGTCCATGCTCCAAAGCGCCTGAGGGGTTCAAGGAAGGCACGGCCTGCAGATTCTGCAGGCCGTGCCGGATGGAGCTTCTGGTCGGGATTGAACCGACGACCTCTCCCTTACCAAGGGAGTGCTCTACCACTGAGCTACAGAAGCGGAGAAAAAGCGGGAAACGAGACTTGAACTCGCGACATTCAGCTTGGGAAGCTGACGCTCTACCAACTGAGCTATTCCCGCGCGCCGTGCTCGATGAAGATGTGGTGGGCAGGGGCGGATTCGAACCGCCGTACACGTACGTGAACAGATTTACAGTCTGTCGCCTTTAACCACTCGGCCACCTACCCACACGTTGATGGAGCCACCCAGGAGAATCGAACTCCCAACCTTCCGATTACAAGTCGGGTGCTCTACCAGTTGAGCTAGGGTGGCACCGTTCCCGCACGCGGGCGTTGGGTGCCCTGAGCGCGGAAGCGCCCGCGCAGGCGCGTTCACTTCCGGCTGGGAATAGTAGCACCGGCCCCCAGGGGTGTCAATCGTTCCTTAAGTCGCCTGCCGGATGCGCCATTACGCGCATTGCGCGCCTGGCCAAGGAGCGTATGCTGGCCCCGCACGGGCGCCGGCTGCGCCCCGATGGTCCTGATTTCACGTTCAGAACGAGGTTTCCCTTGGAAAGTCTACGCACGCTGTGGCCGTACCTGATGTTTCACCGGCGGCAGTATGTGATCGGCCTGCTGGCGATTGCCATCGCCAACGCCGTGAACCTGCTGCCGGCCTATTTCATCCGCTGGACGATCGACGGCCTGACCGGCCAGATCGACACGGACCCCACCACCCCCGGCCTGACCCTGGCCCGGGCCGGTCTGTACGCCGTGGGCATCGTCGTGGCGGCCCTGATCGCGGGCGGGTTCACGCTGCTGATGCGGCGCATGATCGTCGTCGCGTCCCGGCAGAGCGAGTACGAGGTGCGGCGCGACATCTTCGCCCACCTTCAGACACTCGACAAATCCTACTACGACCGCGCCCGCACCGGCGACCTGATGAACCGCTTGACCGGCGACCTGGGTGCGGTGCGCGAAATGCTGGGCTTCGGCGCGTGGCAGATCGTGAACATCGTGTCGGGCTTCGTCACAGCCTTCGCGGTGATGTTCAGCCTGTCGTGGCAGCTCACGCTGATCGTGATTGCCCTGATTCCGATCATCGTGGGCATCCTGTCGTACCTGGCGCGGCAGATCAACGTGCGCCACAAGGCCGCCCAGGAACAGAACAGCGCAATCGCGGCGATGGCCCAGGAGAACTTCAGCGGCGCGCGCGTCGTGAAGGGCTACGCCATCGAGGACCGCGAGATCGAGACGTACCGCGAGATGAACCTGGAGCTGCTGCGCCGCAACGTCGCCCTGACGAAGGTGGACGGGCCGCTGCGGTCGTTCACCACGCTGCTGATCGGCGTGGCCTTCGGGCTGATCCTGCTGGTCGGCGGCCGCCTGATCCTGTACGGCGGCGCGGGCGGCGCGTTCACGGTCGGGATGCTGGTGCAGTTCCTGATCACGGTGGGCCGCCTGACCTTCCCGATGATGATGATCGGCTGGATCACCGGCGTGACCCAGCGCGGCCTGGCGTCGTGGCTGCGGCTGCGCGAGCTGCTGGACGCCGGGGCGCAGATCCACGACACCCCCGGGCGCACCGACCCCACCATCCACACGCTGCGCGGCGAGATCGCCTTCGAGCACGTGAGCGTGCGCTACGGCGGCATGAGCGTGCTGGACGACGTGAACCTGCACATCCCGGCTGGCACCTTCGTCGGCGTGACCGGCCCGACCGGCAGCGGTAAGACCGTGCTGATGCAGCTCCTGACGCGCAGCCTGGATCCCAGCAGCGGCACCGTGCGGATCGACGGCAACGACATCCGCTACATTCCGCTCTCGCGGCTGCGCGAGCACATCAGCGTGGTGCCGCAGGAGCCGTTCCTGTTCAGCGACACCATCGCCAACAACATCGGCTTCGGGATCGAGTCGCGTGACCTGCCCATCGTGCCCACCGGCGTGAGCGTGGTGGGACTGCCGGCCACGCCGAACGTGCCGCAGCAGCCGGACCTCGCCCGCGTGCGCAACGCCGCGCGGCTGGCCGGGCTGGACGGCGACATCGAGGGCTTCCCCGACGGCTACGACACCATGCTCGGCGAGCGCGGCGTGACGCTCTCCGGCGGGCAGCGTCAGCGCACTGCAATTGCCCGCGCCATCGTGCGCGAGCCCGCCATCCTGATCCTCGACGACAGCCTGTCGGCCGTGGACACCGAGACCGAGCGCCGTATTCTGGACGGCCTGCGCGAGGTCAGCCAGGGCCGCACCGTGATCCTGATCGCGCACCGGATCAGCACCCTGCGGCACGCCGACCGCATCGTGGTGCTCGAGCACGGCCGCGTGACCGAGCAGGGCAGCCACGAGGAACTCGTTGCCCTGGGCGGCCACTACGCTGAACTCGAGCGCCTCCAGCGCCTCGCCAGCGACCTCGACGCCGACGGCGAAGCGGTCAGCGATCCCGAGCACGCGGCCGACGACCTCGAAGACCGTCTCCCCCGGGGAGCACAGGACGTGAAGGTGAAGTCATGACCCAGCCCGAAGACGCCTTCTCCAAGAGTTTCGACGCGCACCTGACGCGGCGCGTGCTGGGCTACCTGAAGCCCTACCGCGGCCTGGCGGTGCTGGGCGTGCTGCTCGCGCTGGTCACCGCGGCGCTCCAGCCGCTGCCCACGCTGCTCCAGCGCTACGCCATCGACCACGCGCTCCAGCCGTACGCGAGCAACCCCGCGCAGAACCCGGCGCCGCTGTTCCAGGTGCTGCTGATCGCGTCGCTGGGGTACATCGCCATCCAGGCAGTCGCGTTCGCGGTCACGTACTTCTCGACCCTGGCGATCGGCTACCTGGGCCAGAACGTGCTGCGCGACATCCGCGCCGACGTGTTCACGAAACTCCAGCGCCTGCAACTGAGCTTCTTCGACCAGAACCCGGTGGGCCGCCTGATCACGCGCGTGACCAGCGACGTGGACGCCATCAACCAGTTCATCACCGGCGGGCTGATCTCCCTGATCACCAGCACGTTCCTGATCATCGTGTACATGGTCGTCATGCTGACCATCGACTGGCGGCTGTCGCTGATCGCCTTCACGGTGCTGCCCATCCTGTATTTCGCCACGAACTACTTCCGGGGCAAGATGCGCCTGGCGTACCGCGACACCCGCATCCAGCAGGCCATCGTGAACACCAAGCTCAACGAGAACATCACCGGCATGCTGACCGTGCAGCTCTTCGGCCGCCAGCGCCGCAGCGCCCTGGATTTCGACGGGTCCAACCGCGCCCTGCTGACGGCCAACGAGACCAGCGTGAAGTGGTTCTCGCTGTTCATGCCGGTCGTGGCGGTCCTGGGGCAGGTGGCGGTGGCGCTGGTGCTGTACTTCGCCGCGCGGCAACTGCTGGGACCTGACGCGGTCGGCACCGGCCTCAGCGCGGCCGTGACGGTCGGGACGCTCTTCGCGTTCGTGCAGTGGACGCAACAGCTGTTCCAGCCCATCCAGGACCTCAGCGACGTGTTCAACACCCTGCAGGCCGCAATGGCCAGCAGCGAGCGCATCTTCGGCGTGCTCGACACCGAGGAGACCATCACCGACAAACCCGGCGCCCAGCGGCTGGAGCACTTCGCGGGCCGGGTGGACTTCGACGGCGTGTGGTTCGCGTACGACGGCAGCGTCACGGCGGACGTCCCGGACAGCGACGACCGCTGGATCCTGCGCGGCCTCGACCTGCACATCGCCCCCGGCGAGAGCGTGGCCCTGGTCGGCGCGACGGGCGCGGGCAAGACCAGCGTGACCGCCCTGGTCTCTCGCTTCTACGACGTGCAGCGCGGCAGCGTGAAGGTGGACGGCGTGGATGTCCGTGACCTGGCGCAGCACGACCTGCGCCGCCACGTAGGCGTGGTGTTGCAGGACGTGTTCCTGTTCGCCGGCACCATCGAGAGCAACCTGACCCTGAACAACCCCGAGATCAGCCACGAGCGCGTGGTGGAAGCCTGCAAATACGTCGGCGTTCACGACTACATCCTGTCGCTGGAGGACGGCTACCGCACGGAAGTGCGCGAGCGCGGCGCCACGCTGTCGACCGGGCAGAAGCAGCTCCTGGCCTTTGCGCGCGCGCTGATCCAGAACCCCGACATCCTGCTGGTGCTGGACGAGGCCACCGCGAACGTGGACACCGAGACCGAGATCCGTATCCAGGAAGCGCTGGAGAAGGTCATGCTGGGCCGCACCAGCGTCATCATCGCCCACCGCCTGAGCACCATTGAGCACTGCGACCGGATCGTGGTGATGCGCAAGGGCCGCATCGTCGAGCAGGGCAGCCACCGTGAACTGCTCGACAAGGGCGGCTACTACGCCCGCCTGCACCGCCTCCAGTACGCCAAGGGCGAAGCGGCGGACTGACGCGCAGATGGACATCCTGACGGGCACCGGCCTTGCTGGCCGGTGCCCGTGTCCGTCGGCTCCGGCCGAGCCCGAAGAATCCATGAAGCGGCGCCCGCCACGGTTGCGCCCCCCGGTCCCGCCTACACTCCGCGCATGACCAGCACCGACAAGGCCGCGTTCGTCAAGCCCTCGGACGCCGAACTGCGCGGGCAGCTCACGCCCATCCAGTACCAGGTGACGCAGCACGAGGGCACCGAGCGGGCCTTCACCGGCGAGTACTGGGACCACACCGGCGACGGCATCTACGTGGACGTCGTGTCCGGCGAGCCGCTGTTCTCCAGCCGGGACAAGTACGACGCCGGCTGCGGATGGCCCAGCTTCACGCGGCCCATCGAGAAGGTCGGCCTGACCGAGAACACCGACTACAAGATCGGGTACGCCCGCACCGAGGTCCGCTCGCCCGTCGCGGACTCTCACCTGGGCCACGTCTTCCCGGACGGCCCGCGTGACCAGGGCGGCCTGCGCTACTGCATCAACTCCGCGGCGCTGCGCTTCGTCCCGGCAGACCGCCTGGAGGCCGAGGGCTACGGCGAGTACGCGGCCCAGTTCCGCTGAGCGGGGCTGACGTCAGGTCCGCTCAGCGGGGATGACGGGGAGGGGTGCCGGACAGGCGCTCCTCCCCGTCATCGTGTGGAATGTTCCAGAGGGTGGACGGCTCTCCAGGCTGTGCGGGCTGCCGTGCGGCTTCCTGTTATTTCTGCGTGCCGAAATCCTGCACCCAGTACGTGCCGTACTTGCCGCTGCTGGCGGGCGTGTACCCCACACCGATCTCGCGCAGGTCCGGCGCCATCATGTCCGCGCAGTGGCCCTCGCTGTCCAGCCACGCCTGCACGACCTCCTCGGGCGTGACCTGACCGGCGGCAATGTTCTCGGCCACCACGGACCACGTGTAGCCGGAAGCGGTGACGCGCTGGTCGAAGGTGCGGCCGTCCTGGCTGGTGTGGCTGAAGTAGTTGTTCACGGCCATGTCGTTCGCGTGCGCCTGCGCGGAGAGTTCCAGTTCTGCGTTGTACGTCAGCGGTGTGGTGGCGGCGTAGGGCGTGGTGCCGCAGGTGCGGGCCTGGGCGCGCGCGGCGTTCGTCAGGTCGAAGACCCGCTGCGCGAAGGCGGTCGACGGCGTGCCCGCCGTGACGTGCCCGGCGCTGAGGCCCGGGACGGCCGGCGTGGAACTGCACGCACTCAGGAGCAGCAGGAACAGGGCAGAGAGGGAGCGTCGCATCCTGACCGTATTCGACCCTGCGGAGCAGGACACGCGCCGTACGGTAGTGCACGCCGCGCCGCCCGGTCGGGGGCGGGGGGGCTGGGGTACGCCCGGACGCTGAAGTTCAGCGGGTGGCGTTCACGTCCCGCGGCACGAACACGATGGCGTTCGGCACGGCGCGGCTCCACACGGTGTTCAGGTACCCGCCCAGACCGCCGTAGCCGCCGGTCAGGTACGCGGTGGCGCTGCTGCCACTGTCCAGGCGCATGGCGACCTGCACGCCGGCTCCCGCCAGGGCCGTGGCGAAGGCCTCCGGGCTGCCGTACTCCAGAAACGCGATCACCGGCTGGCCGCCCATCATGCCGATCCCGACCTGACGGGTGGGCCGCCAGATACTGGCCGCCGTGTTGAAGCCCTCGCGGGCCGGGTCAAGCACCACCCGGCCGCCCGACACGAGCAGCGGTCCGGCGCCCAGCGCGTCCACGACCGTGGTCCACGGCGCGTCACTGGCCTGCCAGTTCAGCGTGACGGTCAGTGGGTCGTCGGCCGCGTGTGGGAGCTGCGGGAAGTGCTGTGGATCGAAGGTGAAGGCCAGCGTGCCCGCGGGCGGCACCACCGCGCCCACGCCGGCCCGCGTGACCGTGGTGGCGCCTGGCGCGAGCTGCAGGGTCACGAAGGTCGGGCCGCCGACGCTGGTGCGGCCGTCGCCCACGAAGGCGGTGAGCAGGCTGGCGTCGGGCCGGGCGCGCACGGCGTTCACGGTGATCGTCCCGAACACGCCGCCCAGCACGTAGCGCGGGCGGGGGTAGCCGAACACCGCCTGGCCCTGGGCGGTAAAGCCCACCGCGCCGCGTTTTTCCAGGCTGCCGGAGGTCATCACGCCGCCCAGCGCGACCAGATCCACCGGCAGGTTGCTGGCCGGGTCGAAGTACCCGCCGTTCACGCCCGCCACGCCGCCCACCGCGCGCACGAGGTCCGCCACGCCCGACGCGCGGCCTTGTGGAGCGCTCACCACGCGCGGCTGGAAGCGGGCGGGATCGAAGCCCAGCAGGTGCAGGGCGCCGCGCCGGGTGTAGGTCACGCCGTCCGGCAGCGCCGCCGGGTTCACGGGCGGCGGCACGCTGCTGTCGGTGTACGTCACGGTGTCCACCACGATGCGGTACGGGTCATCCAGCGTGAAGATGGTGCTGCGCCCGCCAGCCGTGTCCAGCCGCACCGCGCTGCCGCCCGGAGTGGTCTGGACGGCCAGGGTGTCTCCGGACGGCAGGGCCTGCGTCTGCGCCTGCGCGGTGACGCCCGGCAGTTGCAGGCTCACGCCCACCGCGCCGCGGTCCACGCTGTAGGGGGCCACGTCGCTGAACTCCAGCACCACGCGCTGCACCTCCACGGTGCGGTACATGGAGCGGCTGACCCGCACGGTGTCCAGGTTCGCCAGCGCCCGCGTCGAGAGGGGTGGCGGCGTGATCGGCACGCCCGGCACCAGGGGCGGCGCCGGCACGCCCGGTGTGGTCACGGGCGGAATCTCGGCCGTGACCGGCGCGGTCGGAGCCGGGGCCGGCGTCACGGGCGCCGGGGTCGCGGGGCTGGGCGACGGCGCGGGGCCTGGCACGATGGTCGTGGTGGCCGGGGGCGTGGTGCTGGGCGGTGTGGTGCTGGCGGGGGGCGGGCTGGCGGGCGCGGCCGGCGTGGTCGGCACCGCCGGCTTCACGGGCGAGGGCGTGGCCGGGGCGGGAGTTGCCGTCACCGTCCCGGAGGGCGGCAGCGTCGCGGCTGGCACGCTGGCCGGCGCGGCGAAGTCCAGCAGGGTGGGTGTGTCGGCCAGCACGCCCACGCCCAGCTGCGTCACGGCGGCCAGCGGCACCAGCAGGCTGCCCTCCAGCACCTGCGGCAGCGGCAGCGGCGCGGCCAGCGTGAAGCCCAGCGCCTTCCAGCCGCTCACCGGCGAGAAGCGCAGTTCCCGCGCGCCCAGCACCAGGCGCAGGTCTGCCGGATCGTTGCGGACCGCCACACCCACGCGTGGCAGCGCCCACACCGGCAGCAGCTCCACGCCGCCGATCATGCGGGAATCGATACTGGACGGCTGCATGAAGCCGCCGATCGCCACCGGCCGGGCCAGCGCGCTGCCCATCAGCGCCAGTCCGGCCGTCACTGCCCACCCCGCCACTCTGCGCCTGAAGGTCACGCGGGCGAGTGTACAGGCCGTCCCTGACGCGATCATGAACGCCTGACCCGCGGCCAGCGCGCGCCTGGCGCGATCACGAAGGATTTCACGCGGCGGGGCCGTTCCGTCAGGCTTGTGTGCGAGTCCGTACCCTATCCTGGCGGGCGTATGATCGAACCCTCACTTGAGCTGTACGGCGACGCCTACGAGCGCGTGGATCAGCAGCTTCAGGATCTCCTGGACACCACGGGGGTGCGCTACGGTCTGCTGGTCGACCGCAACGGCTTCGTGCTCTCGCACAAGGAGGCGCTGTGGGCGCCGCGCCCGCCGGCGCTGGACTCGGTGGCGACGCTGGTCGCCAGCAACGCCGCCGCCACCGCCGCCCTGGCGAACTTGCTGGGCGAGCGCACCTTCAGCGAACAGATCCACCAGGGCGAGAACGGCACGCTGTACGTGGAATCCGTCGGTGACCAGACGCTGCTGACCCTGATCTTCGACGCGAGCGTGCCGCTGGGCAAGGTGAAGGTGTACGCGAAGAAGACCGTGACGCAGATCGCCGC
This sequence comes from Deinococcus metalli, assembly GCF_014201805.1. Lineage (NCBI taxonomy): Bacteria > Thermotogati > Deinococcota > Deinococci > Deinococcales > Deinococcaceae > Deinococcus > Deinococcus metalli. Next base: position 8,596 of record NZ_JACHFK010000011.1, read on the forward strand.
GATCCTCGACGAACTCAAGGACGCGCCCACCCCGCAGCTCGGCGAGGATTTCAACAAGGGCGTGAACGCGCTGCTCGACGACCTGCTCGGCTGATGTTCCCCCCGCGCTCCCTCACGACCCCCGGCCCGACACAGGAGACAGCGTCATGAGCACCATCAACTTCGCGGCCCGCGAAATCAACTGCAAGATCGTCTACTACGGCCCGGGCATGAGCGGCAAGACCACCAACCTCAAGCACGTCTTCTCGCGCGTGCCCGGCCACCTGCGCGGCGACATGGTGTCCCTGGCGACCGAGGACGAGCGCACCCTGTTCTTCGACTTCCTGCCGCTGGACCTCGGCACCGTGCAGGGCTTCAAGACCCGCTTCCACCTGTACACCGTGCCGGGCCAGGTGTTCTACAACGCCAGCCGCAAGCTGATCCTGCGCGGCGTGGACGGCATCGTGTTCGTCGCGGACTCCGCCCCGGATCGCCTGCGCGCCAACGCCGAGAGCATGCGCAACCTGCGCGAGAACCTCGCCGAACACGGCATCGACGTGCGCGAGGTGCCGATCGTGCTGCAGATCAACAAGCGCGACCTGCCCAACGCGCTGCCAGCCGACATGATCCGCGCCGTGATCGACCCCGGCAAGGAACTCACGATGTTCGAGGCGATGTCCGACAAGGGCGTGGGCGTGTTCGAGACCCTCAAGACCGTGAGCCGCCTGGTGCTGGAACGGCTGTCGAAGACCAGATAACTGCGGGCGCTGGACGGTGGGCTATGAGGGCACGATGTTCTTCATAGCCCACTGCTCATGGCGCACAGCCCGTCATTTGCCCACGCAGAAGTTCATGAATACGGCGTCCACCACGTCCTCCTGCACGTCCCGGCCGGTGAGTTCCGACAGGCAGCGCAGCGCCTCTTCCAGTTCGTAGCTCGCCAGGTCGTCGGGGAGGGTCGCGGCGGCCTCCACGTGGTCCAGGGCGCGCCGGGCGGCGTCGGCCTGCCGCTCGGTGGTCAGCCACGCCTCGCTGCGGGAGGTGTCGCCCAGCAGCGCCGTATTCACGGCGTCCCGCAGGGCGCTCAGGCCCTCGCCGGTCACGGCGCTCACGGCCAGGGCGCTGTCGTCCGTCCACGCGGGCGGCAGGTCGGCCTTCGTCCGCACGCGGATCACCCGCGCGTCCGGCGGGAGGGTCACCGGCAGGGTCTCGCGGGGAGCGGAGCCGTCCTCCAGCGCGATCACGAGGTCTGCGCCGCCCGCCAGGGTCAGGGCCTGCCGCACGCCCGCCGCCTCCACCTCATCTGCGGTGTCGCGGATACCGGCGGTGTCCACCAGCGTGACCGGCACACCTGCAAGTTCCAGACCCGCTTCCAGGTAGTCGCGCGTGGTGCCGGGAATGGGCGTCACGATGGAGCGCTCGTAGCCGACCAGCGCGTTCAGCAGGCTGCTCTTGCCGGCATTCGGGCGGCCGATCAGGGCCAGCCGCGCGCCGCGCGTGGCGACCTGCCCGGCCCGCGCGGTGCCCACCAGGGCGCGCAGTTCGTCGCGCGCGGCCGCCAGGGGCTGTTCGCGGTCCTCCTCCGGCACGCCTTCCTCCGGGTAGTCGAGCATCGCCTGGAGCGCCGCGAGGGTGCGTGTGAGGTGTGCGCCGATCCGCGCCACCCGTGTGCCGAGGGCGCCCGACAGCCCCAGCGCCGCCTGCCGCCGCGCGGCGTCCGTGTGCGCCTCGACCAGACCGAGCACGGCCTCGGCCTGCGCGAGGTCGAGACGCCCGGCGAGGTACGCGCGCAATGTGAACTCGCCGGGCCGAGCCAGCCGCGCGCCGAGTTCCAGCGCCCGCGCCAGCACGCGCGCCAGCACCGCCGGACTGCCGTGCGTCTGTACCTCGGCCACGTCCTCGCCGGTGTAGCTGCGGCCCTCCCGGAAGATCAGGCACAGGCCCTCGTCGAGCACCTCGCCGTCTCCGGCGACCAGCGTGCCGAACAGAAACCGGCCGCCCGGCGTGCGCGACGGCCGCCGCCGCCCGCGGAACACGCCGTCCGCGACATCCAGCGCCCGCGGGCCGCTCACGCGCACGATGCCCACCCCGGCGCTTCCCGGCGCGGTGGCGATGGCGGCGATGGTGTCCGAGAGGCCGGTGCGCGTCACGCGGGGCAGGCTAGCAGGCGCGGCGGGCGGGCGACCGTGCTGTGGTGTGCCGGTGCTCCTCCCGCCTGCCGCGTCACTTTTTCCAGCGGCCCCGCCCGCGGTGCCCGGCGCGCGGCGCGGGCGCGCTGGTGTGCGTGCGGATCTGGCCCTCGTCGTAGCGCAGCATGACGGCCAGCCGGGCGCGGCTGATGACATGGTGCGGCTGCTTGGGCACGAAGGCCGTCACGATGTCGATGTGACCGTCCCGGTAGTGCTGCACGACCACGTGCAGGGGCAGCGCCACGCCGCAGGCCTCGAAGCGCCCGCACACCAGCCAGCGGTGATCGTCGGGGTACACCGCCCGCACCCGCCCGGACAGCAGCACGTTCATGATGTCGTGCTCTAAGAAGCCCTCGGCGCGGGCGTGGCCGACGGCATGCGGGCACAGGGTGTAGCGGCCGTCGTACACGGCGTCGCGGAGTTTGGCATGGGCGCGGTGCAGCGAGAAGTCGTCGGTCAGTACGCCCGCGAGTTCCGCCTCGCGCTGCGGGGGCACCGGCGTAGGGCGCGAGACGCGGGCCGGCGGCGGCGTGGGCGCGCGGCGGGCCGCCTTCTCCGCGCGGGCCAGCTGGGCGCGCAGGGCGAGCAGGTCAGTGCCGGTCTGCACGGCGTCCCCGATACCAGATGGGGGACCATTCCGGTGTGGACGGGTGGACGGGGCGGCTTTCCCCGGCTTGCTGGACTGTTTCGTCACGGCGGCACCTCCGGTCACGGCACCCCTGCTCCTTGCTCCTGGGCGCACGGTCGCCCAAAACGGAAAACTCCCCTCAAACACGGCTTCGTGTTCGGTGGGAGGCAGGCGGCGTACCCTGTTCAGGGCATACATGCAGGATAGCACGCCGCGGCCCGCGCGGGGCGTGAAGCGGGCGGCAGACAGCGCTGCCCGGCCCGCCTACCCTGGGGAACGAAGCTCCGTCCGCGCCCCGTCCGCACCTGGAGGTTGCCCGCCATGATCCGCCCCATGCAGTCCACCGACGCCGCCGACCTGCTGGCCCTGCTGCACTGGATGGACGATGCCCCGGAACGCGAGGTGTTCGCCCCGGACGCCCGCGATCCGGCCGAACTGCTGCTTGAATGCGAGGACAGCCGCTGCCTGGTCATGGAGGACGACGCCGGCGAGGGGGTACGCGCGTACTGCGCCCTGTCGCCGTTCCGGGACGGCCTGGTGCTCGAAGGGCCGATCGGGGACGGCGGCCATCTGCGCGCCCTGGTGGGCCGGGCGGTGGACGGTGCCCAGGGACTGCCGGTGTACGCGTTCTGTGCCCGCGACAACCAGGACGTGCGCGACGCGCTGGAAGCGGCAGGGTTCGCGCCCATGCACACCACGGACTTCTACAGCGCGCCGCTGCCGGACCTGTCCCGCCGGGCCGCGCTGCCGGACGGGCACACGCTGCGCCGCACGCTGCCCATCGCGGAGTACCGCGCGCTGTACCGCGCCTCGGAGGACACCTGGGCCAACCGTCTGGACTGGACGCCCGAAGAGTACGACGCTCACTTCGGCCGGGACGACGTGCGCCTGCTGGCCCTGATGCGCGGCTCGCACGCGGTCGGCTTCGCGGAACTGGAGTTCAACCCGGACGCCGCCCGCGCCGACGTGACGTACCTCGCCGTGCACCCCGCCGAGCGCGGCCAGCGCTACGGGCAGCACCTGCTGGCCCTGGCGGCGGCCGAGGCACAGACGCACCCGGAACTGCGGACGCTGCGGGTGCGCGCCCACGACCACATGCGGCCCGCCCGTGCCCTGTACACCCACGCGGGCCTCACCCACTGCCGCGCGGTGGTCACGTACCTGCGCGACGGTGACGAGGACGTCTGAACGCAGGCCCCACTGAAGTCCGTCGTGGCCCTCGACCCGCAGGAGGGGAGTCCGGATGGGGTTCGTCCATCGCCTCCCGCTCATCTCGGCGTCAGACCTTCTCCGGTCTGGAGCCATCCGACTGCTCCAGATGATCCGCGGGCTGGTGGCAAAAACACCTCTGGCCCGGTCGGACGTGGCGTCACCGTGGGCGGACGCTCCTCGACACGACCGCCCCGCACACAAACGCGCGCCGCAGGGCGCAGTAGCCTCGGCGTCTATGGGCAAGAAAGACCGGAATGCGCCGCGCACCGCGTATGTCACCCTGCGCGACATGCCCGGCACCCGCGTGATGTTCTGGGTGGTGGACGAGTGCCCGTACTGCGGCGAGCGCCACCTCCACCTCGCCGGCAATCTGCGTGACGCCGACCCGGCCGACACGCTGGTCGAGGTTGCAGCCCCCTGCGCGCCTGAACGCCGCTACGAGCTGACCCTGCCGCCCCGCCCGAAACGCAAGGTTGCCAAGGACGAGCGCCGCAAGGCCCGCCGCGCTGCCCGCGCCGATACCCTCACCGACGACTGGGACGACGAGCCGTAGAAGCGGGCCGCCGTCAGTGCATCGGCATGTCGTGCGAGTCGCTGCCCATGTCCATGCCGGGCATCTGATCCGCACCGCCCGGCGTGGGCAGGGGAGACGCCCCACGCTGCTTCAGCAGGCTGTCCATCACGCGGATCTCGGCGGACTGCGTGGCATTGATCTGCCGGGCCAGCGCCTGCACCTCCGGCCGGGCCGGCTGGTCGAGCACCGGCCGCACCATCGCCAGCGCGCCCTGGTGGTGGCGGCGCATCAGCTGTAGGAACGTCACCTCGGCCCTCGCCTCCGGCAGGGTGTCCAGGGACGCCACCTCGGTCGGGGTGGCCATGCCCATCATGCGGGCGTGCTCGGCGTCCATGCCCGCCCCCGCCCACGGACGGTTCCACAGCGTCAACCACCCGCGCATCTGCCCGATCTGCTCCTGCTGCGACAGGATGATGTCCAGTGCCAGAGAGCGCAGCGTGCGGTCACGGCTGCGGTCGCGGATGCGGGTCGCCATGTCCACCGCCTGCGCGTGGTGCTGGATCATGCCGCGCACGAACGTCACCTCGCGGCTGGTCTCAGCGGGCGCCGAACGGCCGGGCGCGAACAGCGCGAAGGCGGCCAGGCCCGCTAGGAGCAGCAGGAGCAGCAGCGCGGGCCAGCGGGGACGGGGCGTCACGCGCCGGAGTATAGGGGGCGCTGTGGCCCGTACACTGGGCGCGGCATGAGGACATTCCAGGTCTCCCGTCTCTCCGGACTGCTGGAGGGCGCCGCCATCGGCGCAGCTCTGGGCGTCCTCGCCGCGTTCCTGGGCGAAGTGCGGGCCAGCGTGCCGGTGCTCCTGCTCCTGCTCGTCGTGTGTACGGTCGCTGGCGCATTTGGGTGGCCGCGCCGGGTGCTGCGCTGGGGCGCGGGCGCGGTGGCCGCGCTTCTCGCGGTGTGTGTGCTGACTCCGGTGCTGCGCGCGCCGCTGGCTGCCCTCACTCTGGCTCAGCCGCCCGGAAAAGCCGACCTGATCGTGGTGCTGGGCGGCGGCGTACAGTGCGTCTCGGGTGTGCTGGAGGCGTCCAGCGCCACGCGGCTGCTCCGGGGGCTGGAACTGTGGCGGGCCGGCTACGCGCCGGTCGTGACCGTCTCGGAACAGTCCGGCATCATCGGCCCGGCCGACTGCCCCAAGATGAGCACCCTGGAACGCGCGCAGATCGCGGCCCTGTACCCGCAGGGCGGCCCCGACGTCCTCACGCTGGCGCACGTCACCACCACCAAGGACGAAGCGGCGCGCGTCCGCGCTTACGCCCAGCAGCGCGGCTGGACGCGCATCCTGCTCGTCACCACGCCCAGCCACTCGCGCCGCGCCGCCGCGCTGTTCCGCGCGAACGGCCTGAACGTCGTGTCGGTGCCGGCGCGCGAAATCCGGTTCGACGACACGCTTCCCACGCCGCTGGACCGGCTGTGGGCGGTGCGGGTTCTGGCGTATGAGGGGACGTCGCGCGTCAAGAACTGGCTTGGCGGCACGCCGGAACGCTGAGGTTGGTAGTTCAGGTGCTGGCAGGGGTGGCGGCGCGGGGAAGATGGACTGGTTGTGAGGGTGGACGCCTGCGGCGGGCTTCCCCACCCCCCGGCCCCCTCCCCCGGAGGGGCAGGGGGAGAGCGCTGCGCTGGGCAGGTGGTCGCCACGTCGTTCAAGCTGGCCTGACACGGGGTCTCGTTAGCGAGGGGCCGCGTTCCTGCCTCATGCGTTGTCGCCGTCACCGCCCGCGCGCTTCGCGCACGACGGCTTTCAGTCAGTTGCAGGGTGGGAGCTTCGGTTTTAGCTGCTCCCCTTGTGGGGGACTCGCAGAGGCTGGTAGGCGGTTGCAAGCCATGCTCGCCTGTTCACCGTGCACAACCAAGCGGCGAGCTGAGATGGACGAGGAATGATCGATCTCACCCTCCCAGTCAGCGACTCCGTTCTCATGCCGGTTCCGCCCTCTGGAAGATCCTGCGGCTTTGTCGCCCCTCCCCGCACGTCCGCACACTTTCATTCACTTCCGTCACCTACACTGGCGGATTGATGAGCGCCGCCGAGTCCACCTCCACTCCCACCATTTCTGTCGTCGGGGCCGGTCTGGCCGGTTCCGAGGCTGCGCTGGCCGCTGCCCGGCTGGGCGTGCGCGTCCGGCTGCACGAGATGCGCCCCGTGAAGATGACGCCCGCGCACCGCAGCGGGAACTTTGCGGAACTGGTGTGCAGCAACTCCCTGGGCGGCGAGGGCGAGCAGCAGAGCAAGGGGCTCCTGCAGGCGGAACTGCGCGCGGTGGGCGGGCTGATCGTCGGGGCCGCGGACGCCTCGAAGCTGCCGGCGGGGAACGCCCTGGCGGTCGAGCGCGACGAGTTCAGCGGGCGCGTGACGCGGGCCGTGCGTGAGCATCCCCTGATCGAGGTGGTGGAGGGCGAGGTCACGGCCGTACCGGACGGCATCGCCGTGATCGCCTCGGGGCCGCTCACGTCCGACGCGCTGGCCGCGGATCTCGCCCGCGTCACCGGCAGCGAGCGCCTCAGCTTCTACGACGCCGCGGCGCCCGTGATCGCCGCCGATTCCATCGACTTCACGGTGGCGTGGCGGGCCGGGCGCTACGAGCAGAGCGCCGACTACGTCAACTGCCCCTTCACCAAGGACGAGTACCTCGCGTTCTTCGCTGCGCTGGAGCAGGCGCGCGCGCACACGCCGCACGACTGGGAGAAGCTGGAGTTCTTCGAGGGCTGCATGCCCATCGAGGAGATCGCCCGGCGCGGCGTGGACACCCCCCGCTTCGGGCCGATGTCGCCCAAGGGCCTGGACGATCCCCGCACCGGTCGCTGGCCGTACGCGGTCGCGCAGCTGCGCCAGGAAGACCGAGAGGGCCGCCTGTGGTCGCTGGTGGGCTTCCAGACCGGCCTGAAGTGGGGTGACCAGAAGGCGGTCGTGCAGCTCATCCCAGGCCTTCAGAACGCCGAGATCGTCCGTTACGGGGTGATGCACCGCAACACCTACCTGAACGCGCCGCAGGTGCTCGACGCGACGCTGGGCCTGCGCGCCGACCCGCAGACGCTTGTGGCAGGTGTGCTGGCCGGCACCGAGGGCTACCTGGAGTCCGCCGCGACCGGGTGGCTGGCCGGCACGAACGCCGCGCGGCTCGCGCTGGGCCGCGCTCCGCTGGTGCCGCCGGCCGAGAGCATGCTGGGCGGCCTGGTGCGCTACCTCGCCACCGCGAATCCGCAGGGCTTCCAGCCCATGAACGTGAACTGGGCGCTGGTGCCGGAGCTGCCGGCCACGGTGAATCCCACGACCGGCAAGGTGCGCAAGCTGGGCAAGCGCGAGAAGCGCCCCCTGCTGTACCGCCGCGCGCTGGAGGCCTTCGCCGCGTGGGCACGGGACGAGGCCGGGCTGGACGTGACTCCGCCCACGTGGCCCGCCGTGACGCAGGACGAGCCCGCCGTTCTCGCCACCTGAGACGCAACTTCTCCCGCGCCCATCCCGTACCGCTGGCATGACCGCCCTGCTGATCGTCGGGATCGTCGTGCTGGGGACTGTGTTTGTCGTCCGGTGGGTTGCCACGGCGGCGCGTCGCGGCGGCTGGTCGGCGGGGAACAGTCCGGAGACGTGGACGGCTGGCAGCGGTCTGGACGTCTGGACCAGCGCTGACGATGAAGACCGCTCCCACACTCACTCCACGGGTGGACATGACTCCGGTGGGGACGGCGGCGGTGATTCGGGCGGCGGGGATTCCGGCGGATCGTCCGGCGACAGCTGACGCCGGCCGGGAACGGCGTTCCCGACGCTGCCGCGACCGTGCCGCGCTCACCATCAACGCCGGTTTTCGCTTATGGTGTGGGCGTGAATCCAGCCGAACCGGTGCTCATCTACGGCCTGGGCCGCAGCGGCCGGGGGGTTGCCCGTTTCCTGGCGGCGCACGGCCTTCGCCCTGAGTGGCTCGACGCCCGTCCCGGCCCCGAGGACGACGCCCTGACCCGCGACCTGGGGCTGGAACGCGGCGATCCGCAGCGCGCCTACGCCACAGTGATCGCCGCGCCCGGCGTGCCCATCGACCACCCGGACCTGGAGGCGCTGCGCGCGCACGGCGCGGAGGTGATCGGGGAGGTCGCCCTGGCCGCCCGGATGCGCCCGCACCTGCCGATGGTCGGCGTGACCGGCACGGCCGGCAAGGGCAGCACCACCGTGCTGATCGCCCACCTGCTGCGGGAGTGCGGTGTGAACGCGCGGGAGGGCGGCAACATCGACCCGCCGCTGCTGGACGTGGTGGACGCCGCGGAGGTCGCGGTGGTGGAACTGTCGAGCTTCCAGCTCGAGCGCGTGCCCGGCCTGCGCCTCCCGGTGGCCGTGATCACGAACCTGGGGGTGGATCACCTCGACCGGCACCGCACCGTGGAGGCGTACCACGCCGCGAAACTCGCCATCACCGCCGGGCAGGACCCGGGCGACGTGCTGGTCGTCCCGGCCGGGCTGGACGTGCCCACCCGCGCGGCCTTGCGGTCCTTTGGCGCCGCCCACCTGCGTCTTGCGGACGGCACCGAGGTTTTGCCCGTCGGCGACCTGCCGGACGGCATTCATCCCGCAAACGCCGCCGCCGCGCTGCTCGCGGTGGAGGCCATGCTCGGGTTTCTGGGCCACCCCGTGGACGCCGGCGGGCTCGCGGCGGCCCTGCGCTCGGCCCGGCCGGTGTCCGGGCGCTTCGAGACGGTCGCCCACGTCGGGGACGTCCAGTTCGTCGAGGACTCCATCGCCACGCGCACCATTGCCGTGCAGGCTGCGCTGGAACGCGCCCGGCCGCCCATCGCGTGGCTGGTCGGCGGGCGGGACAAGGGCGCGGAGCTGGAGCCGCTACGCGCCGCCGCGCAGGGCCGCGTGCACCGCGTGATCGCCTTTGGGCAGGATGGCCCCGCGCTGGCCGCCGGTCTGGGCCTGCCCCATGACACCGTGAGCGGCGCGGACGGCGACGAGACCATGCGCCTCGCGGTGCGTGCCGCGCTGGACGCCCTGCCGGGCCACGGCACGGTGCTGCTCGCCCCGATCGGCACGAGTTTCGACCAGTTCCGCGATTACAAGGCGCGGGGCGACGCCTTCCGCCGCGCCGCGCAGGCCCTGGTGCCGGACGGCGCGGTGCCCGCCGGAGCGTCCGCGTGAGCCTGCAGCTCCTGATCGCGCAGGTGCTGCTGCTGGGGCTGGGCCTGCTCGGCGTGGCGGCGGTGCGCCCGGACTTGATCCTCGACCACGGCGGCAAGATCGTGCTCAGCCTGCTTCTCACGGCGCTGGTGGCCCGGCTGCGGCCGCGCGCGTACCTGCGGCTCGGGCCGGCGTTCTGGGGCTTCACGCTGCTGCTGCTGGTGCTGGTCCTGTTCATCGGCGTGGGCAGCGCGGAGAGTTCCGCCACCAAGCGCTGGCTGGACTTTCCCGGCCTGCGCTTCCAGCCCTCCGAACTCGCCAAGCTGGGGCTGGTGCTGATGCTCGCGTCGTTCTTCTCGCGCCGGGGCGTGCAGCACAAGCTGATCAGCGCCACCGCCATGATCGTCGTCACGACTGGGCTGGTCTTCGTGGAACCGGACCTGGGGTCCAGCGTGCTGATCTTCGGGCTGGGCATCGTGGTCATGTACGGAGCGGGCGTGCGGATCAGCAACATCGCCGGGTTCATGCTGGCGCTGGGCCTGGTGTCCATCCCGATTGCCGGCGTGTACCTGGAAAAGCACCCCTACATCGCTGACCGCCTGTTCGGACACATGAACCGCGAGGAGATCACGAAGGTGGGCCTCGACCAGATCGGGTACGCGCACCGCGACATGACCTTCGGCGGGCTGTGGGGCCAGGGCCCGGACGGCCTGCGCTTCGAGTACTTCGCCGCGCACACCGACATGATCGTGGCGGCGGTGGGCTTCACGTCCGGCCTGCTCGGCGTGGCCATGATCCTGCTCGCGTACTGGCTGATCATGCAGACTGCGCTGGAGACCTCGCAGCTGGCCGCCCGTATCCGCCCGATGACCGCCGAGATCCACGGCGCCAGCATCCTGGCGACCGGCGCGATGTTCATGATCGTGGGGCAGGCGGTCGTGAACCTGCTGGTGGCCGCCGGCTTCTTCCCGGTCACGGGCGTGCCGCTGCCGCTGGTCAGTTACGGTTTTTCCAGCATGCTCACCATGAGCGTCGCGCTGGGCCTGATCCACTCGGCGCTGCGCGAGGTGCGCCGCAACCTGCCCGCGGAAGTGAACGAGGCCGACGTGGTCGCCCTGCCCGCCGACTGACGCCGGGCGTTCACAGCCAGCGGTCTGTGTAGGCGTCCAGCCGCTCCCGGTCGAAGGAGGGGAGGGCCAGCCCCACGTAGCCGTCCGGCCGGATGACGTATATGGCGTCCTGCGCCAGCCCGGCCCGCTTCGCGCGGGCGCTGAAGGGAAACGCGCGGAGCGGCAGGTCGCGGACCCCGCACCATGTCAGCAGCGCGGGGTCCGGCGTACCGTACACGTGCACCTGCCACGACAGGCTCCGCAGCGCAGCGAAGTTGTCGCCCTCGCCCGCCGCGCCGCGCACCCACGGCAGCCGCTGGCCGCCCGCGATCCGCCCGGCCCGGCCCTCACTGAGTGGACTGTCCGGGTAGTGCAGCCGCGTCTGCGAGATGGTCAGAAACAGGAAGCGCCGCATGGGCCGGAAGTGCATCACGCGCGGCATCACCAGCGGCACCAGCACGGTGCGCACCCACCCCGCCAGCGCGGACGGGTTGACCACGGTCGTGAAAATCCGGTCCGTGGTGTTCACCAGCGACAGCGCGAAGGGCCGCCGCTCGGCGTCGTACGTGGTCAGCGCCGCCGGCCGCCCCCGCACCGCCTGCGCGAGTTTCCACGCGAGGTTCGACGCGTCCCCCAGCCCGGTGTTCATGCCCTGCCCGCCCACCGGCGTGTGCACGTGCCCGGCGTCCCCCAGGATGAAGGCCCGGCCGCGCTGGAAGGTGTCGGCCACGCGGTGGTGCACGCGGTACGTGGCGAACCAGTGCACCGCCGACACGCCCGCCAGCCGCGACGCCTCCAGCTGCGGCTGCACCGCCGGGAAGCCCACCGCCTCGTCCACGCCGGGCGGATACTCGCCCACCACGCGGTAGCGGTCCGGCTGCGGCATGGGGAAGAACGCCAGGAACTGGTGCGAGTCCAGTGAGAGGTTCAGGTTGCCCTCGCGCACGGCGCCGTGGGCGTCCACGTCGGCCACGAAGAAGCGCTGGCTGTACGTGCCGCCGCTCAGGGAAATGCCCAGGGCGTGGCGCACCACGCTGCCCGCGCCGTCGCACGCGGCCACGTAGGCGGCGCGCACGCCCTCGTCCTGCCCGGCGCGGCGGAACATGACGGTCACGCCGTCCTCGCCTTGCGTCACGGCCATCACCTCGGTCTGCCAGTCCACGGTCACGCCCAGCCGCGACAGCTCGGAGACGAGCAGTTCCTCGTTCTGGTCCTGCGTGAGGATGTACAGGTACGGGTGCGGCGTGAGGTCGTCTCCGACGTCCTTCAGGCGAACGGCCGCCCGCTGCATGCCCCGCACGAACAGGCTGATCCGGTCGAAGTGCCGCCCGCGGCGGAGCGCCTCCTCCCCGATGCCGAGCTGGTCGTAGAACTCCAGCGTCCGCGCCTGCACGGCGATGGCGCGCGTTTCCAGCACCGGCCCGGCCTTCAGGTCGGCCACGCGCACCCGCACGCCCAGCCGCGCGAGCCACAGCGCCAGCATCAGGCCCGTCGGTCCGGCCCCCGAGATCACCACGTCCGTCCCGCTCCCGGTCATGACTGTCACCTCTGCCTCAGGGTAGTCCTGCGCGGCCCCTCAGGTGGAGTGGCCGGCCCGGCGCTGCCGGCCGACCTCGTACCGCAGGACCGAGCCGGCCGCCGCGACGTTCAGCGAGGACGCCGAGCCGTGCATGGGAATCCGGACGACGTGGTCGCAGGCCGCCAGGAAGGCCCGGCTCAGTGGGTGGGCGTCGGCGTCCACCGCGCCGTCCTCGGCCGCGCCGATCAGGGGCACGTCCCCCAGCGCGCCGCGCAGCGAGTCGCGCCACGCCAGTACGTCTGGCACGCGCTCCATCTGCACCACCGGCACCGCGAAGAACGATCCGGTGGACGCGCGGATCACCTCCGGGTCGTACACGTCGGCCGCGTGGCCCACCACGATCAGCCCGTGTCCGCCCAGTGCGTCGATGGACCGCAGCAAGCTCCCCAGGGTGCCGGGCAGGCCTGGCCGGTCGATCACCACCACGCACAGGTCGGGGCGGGACTGCTGCCGTCCCGGATCGTCGGCAGGGATGGGCAGCACCGCGATCAGCTCCGACCGGTCGTGCCGGTCGCTGAGTTCGGCCATCCCGGCGTCCGGCAGCGTGTCGTGCACCTCGGCGCCGGCGCGCTGCACCACGCCCTGCGCCCACGCGGACAGCGGGCGCTCGCTCGAATGCGCCAGCGCCCGCACCCGCCAGCCGTGCGCGAGCGCCAGCGTGATCGCGCGGACACCCTCCACGAAGAACTCGCCGTGCCGGTGCCGCTTGTCCTGGCTGCGGCGCAGCGTCTGGAGGTGCTGGAAGGCCGCTCCCCGTGACCGGAGGTGAACAGTGCGCGCCCTGTCTCCCGACCCTACGCGGTGACGTGCTGCGCGGCGAGACGATCTGCGGCGGGTTCCACCGCCCTGGAGGCGTCACTGATGGAGACCGGCGGCTCCTCTGGCCCTCACATGTTGTGCAGCACGTTCATGATGTCGCCGTCCTTCATCACATAGTCCTTGCCCTCGGTGCGGACCCAGCCCTTGCTCTTGGCCGCAGCCCACCCGCCGGCCTCCACCATCTTGTCCCACTCGATGACCTCGGCGCGGATGAAGCCGCGTTGCAGGTCGCTGTGGATCTCGCCGGCGGCTTCCGGGGCGGTCTCGCCCCGGTGAATCGTCCACGCGCGGACCTCCTTCTCGCCGGACGTGATGAAGGTGATCAGGCCCAGCGTCTCGTATCCGACCTTCACGAGCTGGTCCAGGCCGCTCTCCTCGACGCCCAGATCGTGCAGGAACGCGCGCGCCTCGTCCTCGGGCATCTCGGCCAGTTCGCCCTCGATCTGCGCGCTGATCTTCACGACCTGCGCGCCCTCGGCCGCCGCGTACTCGCGCACCCGCTGGACGTGTGCGTTGTCCTGCGTCAGGTCGTCCTCGCCCACGTTCGCCACGTAGATCACGGGCTTGATGGTGATCAGACCGAACTCCTTAGGAATCGGCGCGTCGTACGATCCGGCCCGCGCCGGCCGGCCCGCGCCCAGCACCTTCAGGATCGCCTCGGCGAGGTCGAGCTGCTCGCGGGCGTCCTTGTCGCCGCCCTTGGCCTTCTTGCTCAGGCCCTGCACGCGCTTTTCCAGGCCCGCGAGGTCCGCGAGGATCAGCTCGGTGTTGATGGTCTCGATGTCGTCGATGGGATCGACGCGGTTTGCCACGTGAATGACGTTGCCGTCCTCGAAGCAGCGCACCACGTGCGCGATCGCGTCGGTCTCGCGGATGTTCGCCAGGAACTGGTTGCCCAGCCCCTCGCCCTGGGACGCGCCCTTCACGAGCCCGGCGATGTCCACGAATTCCACGAAGGTCGGAATGATCGGCGGTACCCGGTCCCCCTTCGTGAAGACCTTGCTCAGCGCGGCGAGGCGCTCGTCCGGCACCGTGACGCGGCCGACGTTGGGTTCGATGGTGGCGAAGGGGTAGTTCGCGGCGAGCGCCCCCGCGCGCGTGATGGCGTTGAACAGCGTGCTCTTCCCGACGTTCGGCAGTCCGACAATTCCGATGGCTAGTCCCATGCTCCTGACTCCTTCACTCGCCGGACTTGAGCGCCCAGGCGAGGCAACCCTGACAGTGTACGGGATGCCCACACGGGCGCGCCGGGAATGGCGCGGGCAGGTCCGGGCCGCAGCACCCGTGCGCCAGGGCGGCCGGCGGGGTTCACGTCCTCATCTCCGCTGGGCATTGATGAAGCGCGCTTGGCCGTTGACCTACCCGGCTCCCGACCCCAGGCGCTATCATCAAGGACCAAATCCACCAGCCTGTGTTCCCGGTGTGCACTCCCTGGTCTCCTGTCTTCGGACCCACCCACACCCGGAAGAGGCACGCATGGACAAGCTCACTGCGAAGGTGGAGCACGCCCGTCTGACCGAACTCCACCGCCACGCCATCGTCGGCACGCCCCCAGAGCGGACCTTCGACCTGATCGCTGCGGGCGCCGCCCGCCTCGCCCACACCCCGATCGCGCTCGTGACGTTCGTGGACACCCACCGCCAGTGGATCAAGGCGGCCGTGGGTGCCGACCTCCAGAACACGCCGCGCGACGTGGCGTTCTGCACGCACGCCCTCGCGTCCTCCCAGGTGCTGGTGGTGCCGGACACCACGCAGGACGCCCGGTTCCGGGACAATCCCCTGGTGACCGGCGCACCGCACCTGCGCTTCTACGCCGGCGCGCCCATCATGACCGGCGGCGTGGTTCTCGGCACCGTCTGTGTGCTGGACACGCAGCCCCGCCACCCCACCGACCACGACCTGCAGGGTCTCGCGCAGCTTGCCCGGATCACGGCGAACCTGCTGGAGCACCGGCGGCTCGGCACGCCCTACGCCACCGTCACCGCGGGCCTGCCCATCGCGTTTCTGGTGGTGGACGGCCAGGGCGGCGTGACCCGTGTGAACGCCGCCGCGACCCCCGCCCCGAGCACCCCGTGGGACACGGCCGGCCGGGACCTCACGGAGGTGCTGCCGGTCCGCTGGAGCGAGGGCCGACATGAGGACGAGATCCGCGGCGCGCTCGCCCGCGGCACGCCCTGGACCGGCCGCGTGACCCTGGCCGCCCCGGACGACGCGGGCGTGGAGGCCATGCTGACGGTGGTGCCCTCCCGGCTCGGCCACAGCGCCGCCCTGTACGTGTGGAACTACCAGGACTGAGCGTGGTCCCGGCGCGGCCGGGCACGGCGCCATTCAGGGCGTGAACGGGAGGGTGGCCGGAACGAGCCGCCGCAGGTCGTGGATGACCGGCTTGCCCAGGTCCGGATACCCGAGCGTCTGCACCGTTCGCTCTCCGAAGCTGCCGAGCAGGAGGGATCTCTGCCCGTCCGGTGTGGGCTGCGGCAGGCACGTGATCTCACGCCCACCCGCAGGGCGCGCATGATCCGGCGGCCGTCATCTGGCGGCACGGCCAGCATGGCCTGATGCAGGGGAATGGTCGTGTCGGCCATGTTCGCAGGGGACACGCTCGGGTCGGACACCGGCCTCAACGCCGGGGCGCATGAATGGCGGATCAGATCACCCGGCCCAGATGACCCGAGACCAGGGCGCTCAACTCGTCCACCAGACCGGCGTGGACGCGGCGGTGGCCGCCAGTGCGCAGCATCCGCCCGGCGACCTCGACCTCCAGCGTGAAGCGCGGCTCGCCCCCTTGCCCGCTCACCACGCAGATGATGCCGGGACATACATCGTCCAGGAGGGCCAGATGGTTCCGGCTGTCCGGTGGAAGCAGGTGGGACAGTTGCGTGAGGGTGACGGGCAGGCTGGTCATGCGGTCAGGATGCCGGGCTGGCCCTCAGTGCGCCCTGACAGCCGCCAAGGATGAAGGGGGAGAGGGGGCCGCCCACGCCACCCGCTCCGGGCCGTAGTCTTGTGCCATGTCCGGTTCCCCAATCCGGCGTGACGTCCCGGTGTGCCGGAGGGCGGCGCGGTGACTCCCGTGGTGCTGGTCACGCCCCGCCTGCACCTGCGGCCCCTGAGCGCGGCGGACGCTCCGGTGCTGGCCGCGTACCGGGCCGATCCGGCCGTGGCGGCCTTTCAGGGATGGACGCTGCCCTACACGCCACAGCACGCGCACGCGCTGATCGCGGAGATGGCTGGGAAGCAGCTGGGCGATGCAGGCTGGGTGCAGTACGGCGTGTCCCTCCCGGGGGGCGCGCTGGTCGGGGACGTGGCGCTGCGGACGCACGGTGCCCAGGCAGAATTCGGCGTGACGCTCGCGCCGTCCGCGCATGGCCGTGGGTACGCCACAGAGGCGGGGGCCGCCGTGATCGCGCACGCGTTCGGGACGCTGGGCCTTCACCGCCTGCACGCGAGCATCGACCCGCGCAACGTGCCCGTGGCGCGGCTGCTGGTCCGGCTGGGGTTCCGGCACGAGGGCACCCTGGTCGAGGCGTACGAGCACCGGGGCGCGTGGACCGACGACGCCCTGTACGGCCTGCTGCGCCGCGAGTGGGCCTCGCCGGACTGACCCGGCCTCAGGCGGGAGCCGGCGCGACCATCACGCGGTTGCGGCCGGCGGCCTTCGCGGCGTACAGCGCAAGGTCCGCGGCCTTGAGGGTGGCGGTGACGTCCTGCACGCCGTCAAGGGCGGCCACGCCGAAGCTGCCGGACATCACCAGCCCCGGCGCCAGGGTGCTCCACGCGGCGCGGTGCAGCGTGTCGCGCAGCCGCGCGCACACCGCGGCCGCGGCGCCCACCGGCACGTCCGTGAGGATCACGATGAACTCCTCGCCGCCCAGGCGCGCGAGCAGGTCCTGGGCGCGCAGTTCGGCGCTCAGCAGGCGCGTCGCCTCGATCAGCACGGCGTCCCCGACCAGGTGGCCGTAGGTGTCGTTCACGCGCTTGAACAGGTCGAGGTCCAGCAGCGCGATCGCGCTGGGGTGGCCCTGCTGGGCCCGGTCGTGCAGGCGGCCCAGCACCTGCATGGCCCGCGTGCGGTTGGGCGCGCCGGTCAGCGGATCGCGCAGCGCGGCTTCGGCCAGCGCCTGGGCGCGCACCTCGGCCTCGCGGGCCTGCTGCTCCACCTGCCCGACCAGGGCGCGCTGCTGGTGGTAGTCGCGGTACAGGTGCTCCACGCCGCGCGTCACGGCCTGCTGCGTCTCGAAGGCCTCGCGGTAGCGGCCGGCGCGGGCGTAGGCGTCGGCGAGCGTCTCGCGCGAGCGCACCTCCCACAGGCCGGACGCGGCGAAGTACTGCACGGCCTGCTCCGCGTCGCGGATGGCGCCCTCGGGATGCCCGGAGAGGGAATGCACGCGGCTGCGGTCGAGCAGCGCGCGGCCGTACAGCACCGGCAGGTCCGCGGTGTTCGTGAGCTGCACGTGCTCGTCGGCGAGCGAGCGGGCGGTGTGCAGGTTGCCCTGCCACAGGGCGTAGCGGGTCAGGGCGTCCAGCACGCCGGCTGCGTCCACCGCCGCCATGCCGCCCGACGACTGCGCGGCGCGGCGCAGGCTCGCCGCGGAGACCTGCACCTGGGCCTCCACCACCGCCCGCTGTTCGGGCAGGACGGTGCCGGCCAGCAGCGACTCCGAGGCGCTGACCACCAGGTTGATGTGGAAGGTGCTGTTCAGGTGCGTGGAGTCCGGCGTGGCCAGGCTGTGCATGTGCGGCGACTGCAGCAGTGCCAGCAGCAGCGCCAGCGCCGCGCCGTACTCCCGGCGCTCCAGCTCGTAGTGCGAGGCGTTGATGGCGACCAGCGCCACGCCGCGGGCGTCTCCGGCCTCGCGCGCCAGGGTGTCGGCCAGCGCGAAGCGGGTGCTGGCGCCCAGGTCGTCGTAACTGTCGGCCTGCACCAGCGCCAGCGCCACGTGCGCCTTGACCTGCAGCGGCGGGTCCCCGCTGGACCGCGCCAGTTCCAGGCACGTCAGGGCGTGCGACATCGCCATGCCCAGCTCGCCCAGGTCGAGGGCCAAGTACACCGCGTCGCGGTGCAGCAGCGCGCGGTCGGTCATGGTCAGGTCCGTGCGCTCGGCAAGCTGACGCTCCGCGTCCTGAAGCTCCATGCGCCGGGACGGCACGAGCGGCCCGGCCGTCACGACGGACCCCCGCCGCAGCCGCACAGCGCCACGAAGGCCTCGACGATGCCCGGGTCGAACTGCGTGCCCGCGCTACGCCGCAGCTCCGCGACGGCGGCGGCGTGCGGCCACGCGCGCTTGTACGGCCGCTCGCTGACCAGCGCGTCGTACACGTCCGCCACGCTGAAAATGCGGGCCAGCAGCGGAATCTGCGTGTCCCGCAGGCCGTCCGGATACCCGGTGCCGTCCCAGCGCTCGTGGTGGGACCGCACCACCGCCCGCACCTCACGCGGTACGAAGCACTCGTCGCGCAGCAGGTCGTCGCCGGTCACCGCGTGCTGCTGCATCAGTTGCCGCTCGTCCGGCGTGAGCGGCCCCGGCTTGAGCAGGATCGCGTCGGGCACCGTGACCTTGCCGATGTCGTGCAGGTACGCGCCCCAGCGCAGGTGCTGGATGGACGCCGCGTCCAGCCCCAGCGCCTCGCCCAGCCGCACCGCCAGGATGGTCACGCGGTCGGTGTGGCCGAAGGTCTCGCCGTCGCGGCCCTCGATCACGCGGCCCATGGCGCGCAGCGCCGCCTCGCGCGTCTGGCGCAGGTGCTCCAGGCCCGCCGCGCGTTCCAGCGCGTGCTCGATGCGCGCCGCGACCGCGTCCAGCAGGGTCAGGAGTTCCGCCGGGATGTCCACCCGCTCCCGCAGGTTCATCAGCGCGAGCACGCCCACTGCCCGCCCCCCGACGTGCAGGGGCGCCGCCACCGCCGAGCGCAGGAGGATCACGTCCGGCCGCGCGAACGGCGACGACCGGTAGTCCGGCACCGCGAGGCTGCGCCCCGTGGCGAGCACGTGCGCGATCATGCCCCGCGCCGGCTGGGGCGTGCCCAGCACCGTCTCCACCCGCGGGCGGAAGCGGTCGTCGCCCTCCAGGACCGTCAGGTTCACCAGCCCGCCGTCGTCCAGGTTGACCGCGATGCCGGTCGTGAATCCGCTGAGTTCCAGCAGGGTGTGCAGGCCCTCCCGGGCGATCTCCGCGGGGCTTGTCAGCTGTTCCAGCCGGGCGGACAGCGTCGCCAGCCGCTCGGCCTGGCGGGCGTGCTGCCGGGCGTGGTCCAGCGCCTGCCAGCGGCTGAAGGCCACGCCCGCCGCCTGGCCGAGCAGCAGCAGGGCGGCGGCGTCCGCCTCGGTCAGGCGCTCGTCACTGCCGGTCGTGTCGGCGGTGAGCACGCCCAGCACCCGGCCGTCCGGGTCGATCAGCGGCACGCCCAGGTACATCCCCGGCGACCGCCGGCCCGACACGAACGCCGCCTCGGGCTCGATGTGTGCCTGCTCGACCAGCTGCGCCTTCCCGGAATCGATGACCCGCCAGCCCAGCGCCTCGCCCCGCGCCAGGAAGCGCCCGCGCGCCTCGCTCGCCAGGTGCCCGGCCGCCGCGACGACCTCCAGCATGTCCCGCTCGGGCCGCAGCAGCATCACGGTGGAGGTGGTCGCGCGCGTGGTGCGCAGCGCCTGCTCCACGCAGCGCGTGAAGGCGTCCGCTGCCGACTGGGCCAGCAGCACCACGGACGCCACGTCCAGCGCCGGTTTGGGCTGACGGCGGGTCCACGAGACCTCGCTCAGGGCCGGGGTGGGCATTATGCCCGCTCCCGGCGCGGCGCCCGGAAGCAGCTCCGTGGAGTCGAGCGGCGGTGCATACCAGTACTGTACGCCGCCCGCCTGTCAGGGCTCTGACGGAAACCGACCCGGGGGTCACTTCACGCCGGGGGCAGGCGCGCCGGGCTCACTCCCACTCGATGGTCGCGGGCGGCTTGCCGGTGATGTCGTACACCACGCGGTTGATCTCGTGGACCTGGTTCACGATGCGGTTACTCATGGTCGCCAGGAACTCGTACGGCAGCCGGGCCCACTCGGCGGTCATGAAGTCGTCGGTGGTCACGGCGCGCAGCGCGGCGGTGTACGAGTACGTGCGCTCGTCGCCCATCACGCCCACCGACTGGATCGGTGTGAGGATCGCCAGCGCCTGCGAGCAGCCGTCGTACAGCCCGAACTCGCGCAGCCCCGAGATGAAGATGTCGTCCACCCGGCGCAGGATGTCCATCTTCTCCTCGCTGATGGCGCCCAGACAGCGGATCGCCAGGCCCGGGCCGGGGAAGGGATGGCGCATGCGGATGTGCTCCGGCAGCCCCAGCAGGCGCGCGATCTCGCGCACCTCGTCCTTGAACAGCGTGCGGAAGGGCTCGACCAGCTTGAAGTTCAGGTCGTCTGGCAGGCCGCCCACGTTGTGGTGGCTCTTGATGTTCGCCGCGCCCGATTTGTCACCGTGCTGGCCCCCGGCGGACTCGATCACGTCCGGGTACAGCGTGCCCTGCGCCAGGAAGTCGAAGTGCCCCAGCCCGCGCGCCTCGCGCTCGAAGGCCCGGATGAACTCGCGGCCGATGATCTTGCGCTTCTGCTCCGGGTCGGACACGCCGTCCAGCGCGCCCATGAACTCGGCGCGGGCGTCCACCGTGATCAGGTTCACGCCCAGCGGCCGCAGCGCCGCCTCGACCTGCTCGCGTTCGCCCAGCCGCAGCAGGCCGTGGTCGATGAACACCGCTGTGAGCTGCTCCCCGACCGCGCGGGCCAGCAGCAGGCCCAGCGTCGAGCTGTCCACCCCCCCGGAGATCGCCAGCAGCACCTTGCCACTGCCCACCTGCGTCCGCACGTCCTCCACCAGCTCGTCGATGATGTGCTCGGCCGTCCAGTCGCGCGTGACACCGCAGATCTCGAGGAAGTTCGCCAGCAGCTGCCCACCCTTGGGCGTGTGCACGACCTCGGGGTGGAACTGCACGCCGTAGCGGCGCGTCTGCGCGTTCTCGATGGCCGTGACCGGCGTGTCCTCCGTCTCCGCGACCACCTCGTAGCCCTGGGGCAGGCGGGTCACGGAATCGCTGTGGCTCATCCACGCGACGAACTCGCCCTGGATGCCGGCGAACAGCTGCCCGCCGTAGCGCGTGAGGTCGGCCTTGCCGTACTCGCGCTTCCCGGCGCGCTTGACGTCCCCGCCCGCCTGCTGCGCGAGGTACTGCATGCCGTAGCACACGCCCAGGATCGGCACGTCCAGGTCCAGCACGCCCGGGGCGGGCCTCGGCGCACGGTCGTCGTACACGCTGCTCGGCCCGCCCGACAGCACGATGCCCTGGGGGCGTTCCTGCAGGATGCGCTCCAGCGGCGCGGTGCCCGGCAGGATCACCGAGTACGCGCCCAGCTCACGGAACCGCCGCGTGATCAGCCGCGTGAACTGACTGCCGAAATCCAGAATGACGACGCTCATCGCGCCCGATTGTGCCACGCATGGAGCAGGGACGGTCGAACCGTCTAAAAGTCAGGCAGTCGGACCGTTCAGAGGTTCGACGGTCCAGCCACCGGTCACGGCCCCAGGTTGATACTGACCGGCAGCGACCGCGGCACCGTCACGCTCAGCTCGCCCGGCGCGTAGCCGTCCGCCACCACCCGCAGCCGGTATGTGCCCGCCGCCGGCAGGTGCAGCTGCCCCGGCGCGCGGCCCAGCTCCTGGCCCGGAGTCAGGTTGGCGCCGGCGGGCGCCTGCTCCACCGTCAGCCGGGCGGTCGCGCCGGCCGCGCCGCGCAGCGTGAAGGTCACGTCACAGCACGCCGCGCGCGCGGCCGGGCGGGGCAGGTGCATGGCGATCCCGCCGGCCAGGGCCAGCACCAGGGCCGAGCCCAGCAGAGGCAGCAGCCAGCGCGGCGCGCGGCGCGGCGGGCGCGCCGGCGGGCCCTCGACCGTCTTGACCACCCGCCATGAGTCGTCCTCGTCCCAGCCGATGCGGATCGGCGCGCCCGCCACGTGCCGGGCCGGCAGCCGGCCACTCGGCGGCGGCTCCGGTACGGGCTCGGGTTCTGGCGGCCGGCGCAGCGATTCGGGCAGGCGCTCCACGGTGCGCATCTTCAGGGTGGGACGCGCCGTGCCCGGATCTGTGTGGCCGTCCTCCGGCGGCGTCCAGTCGGGCAGGTCGTCGCTGCCCAGCACGCCCGGTCCCGCGTCCGCGCCCCCGATGCGGATGGGCTCGGCGGGCCGGTCCTGCGCCTCGGCCCGGAGCCGCGCCGCCTTGCGGGCCGCGGCCGCCTGGGCGTCCAGCTTGGCCTGCTCCAGGCGCTCCGCGTTCTGCCGCCGCCGCCGCTCCTGCGGCGTCTCGACCGTGCCCGCCGGCGCGCTGGAGTACGCCGGCACGGGCGACCCGGTCGCCGGAACGTCGGCGCTGTCGGTCGCGGGCGGCGGGGAGTCCGCTGCCGCCTCCAGGACCGGGGAGCCCGGGACAGGTGCTGGCGTCGCGGATACGACGGGAGACTCCGCCGAGGCGTCGGGGGAGACCTCCACCGGTTCGGGAGCCGGAGGCGGCGCCGGTGTCACTGGGGGCGGTGCGGTCGGGCGGTCCTCCACCGGGGCAGCGGGCGGCGCCGCGCGGCTGGCCGGCGTGCGGTTGAGCACGGGCCGGGCCTTCTTCGTCCGGCCGGAACCCGCACCCGGCACCGGGTGCGGCAATGCCGGCGCCTCGACCGTGGGCGCGGCACCTGGCTCGCCAAGCACGATGGGCGACCCGTCGTGGGGCGTGTCCGCGACGGTATCGGCGGGCAGCTCTGGCGGTCGGCTCCCGGTCGTGGTCTCTGCCTGAGTGTCAGCCGGTCCGGGCTTGGCTTCTGAAAGTGCAGCCGTCACGGGTGGTGTCTCCTGCGCCGGAGCGGCTGTCGTCCCCGCAGACGGCGGGGCGTCCAGCAGGGCCAGCGCGTCGGTGGCCGTCATGGCGTCTGGCGCGTCCCGGAGGGGTTCCAGCGCCGCCGGGAGCAGGCCGATGTCCTCGACGGCCCGCACCAGGGCGCGCAGGTCCCCGCCGGTCGTGGGCTGGTCCTGCCACGGCAGCCCCATGCCGGCCAGGGCCACGCGGCCGTCCACCTCCCACAGCTGCGCGGCGCTGATGCCGCCGTGCGCGAGGCCCCGGCGGTGCAGCGGCCCAAGCGCGGTGAGGACGTCCCGCGCGGCCAGCAGCGGGTCGCTGGCCGGGGCGGCCTGCATGGGCAACTCCGACACGATGTACGCGTCCTCGCCGTCCATGCCGCGGTCCACGACCGGCAGCAGACTGGGGTGGTCCGGCAACTCCGGCAGGCGCGGCGCGAACGGCAGCACGTGCAGCAGCACCGGCATGCCGGTCAGGCGGTCCGTGGCCCGCAGCGTGCGGACCGGCCCGCCGCCCGGCATGTCCCGCACCGCCACATAGGGACCGATGGGCTTCACGACGGTGAGTATAAATGCTGGGCTGCCCCTGCCCCGCTGCCCGCGTGCGGACATGACCGTCTGTAACCCTGTGGCTTGCCGCGTGCGCCTGCATGCGGTACTAATGGCCCATATGCGTGAAGCCGTGATGGCTGCCCTGAGCACCGTGAATGACCCCGAACTGCACCGCGACCTCGTGTCCCTGGGCATGATCGAGCGGGCCGAGGTGGACGCGGCGGGCGTGGCCCACGTGAAGGTGAACCTCACCACGCCCGCGTGTCCGCTCAAGGGCCAGATCGAGAGTGATGTGCGTGAGGCCGTGCAGCGCGTGCCCGGCGTGCAGGACGTCGCCGTGACCTTCGGCGCGGTGGTGCGCGCGCCCGCTCAGTCCGCGCTGCCCGGCGTGAAGCACGTGGTGCTGGTCGGCAGCGGCAAGGGCGGTGTGGGCAAGAGCAGCGTGGCCGTGAACATCGCCGCGAGCCTCGCCCGCGACGGCGCGCGCGTGGGACTGCTCGACGCCGACGTGTACGGCCCCAGCGTGGCGCACATGATGGGCCAGGGCGCCGCGAAGGTCACCGCCACCGCCGACCGCAAGATGCAGCCGCTCGGCGCCCACGGCGTGACGTTCCTGAGCATGGCGAACCTTTCGCCGGCCGGGCAGGCGCTGGTGTGGCGCGGACCGATGCTGCACTCGGCCATCCAGCAGTTCGTCAAGGACGCCGCGTGGGGCGAACTCGATTACCTGATCGTGGACCTGCCGCCCGGCACCGGGGACGTGCAGCTGTCGCTGACGCAGACCGTGCAGGTCACGGGCGCCGTGATCGTGACCACACCGCAGGACGTCGCGCTGATCGACGCGGCGCGGGCCATCGACATGTTCCGCAAGGCCAGCGTGCCGGTGCTGGGCGTCGTGGAGAACATGAGCTACTTCGTCGCCCCCGACACCGGCGTGACCTACGACCTGTTCGGGCGGGGCGGCAGCCGCCGCCTGGGCGAGCAGTTCCCGCTGCTGGGCGAGGTGCCCATCGACATCGACCTGCGCTCGGACGCCGACCGGGGCCTGCCCGGCGTTCTGGCGCACCCGGACTCTGCCGCGTCGCTGGCGCTCGCCCACGTCGCCCGCACCCTGGCTGGGCAGATCAGCGTCCGTTCGCTCGCCAGCCTGCCGGATCAGCTCACCGTCGTATGAACTGGACTTCAGGTGGGCCGGAGGCGCATCCGGGTGGCGCTGGAGTGACATGCGTGCTGGACTGGGGCGTTGGAGTGGCGTGCCGGTCCGTTCCCAGCCCGTCGTGGACCCACAGAGGCCCGCTGTGAGCGCCCTGCCCGCCCTGGCCACGCCCATGCCCGAGCGCACCAAGTCGCGGCTGCTGGAACTCGTCAAGCGCCACGGCCCGCTCACCGCGCAGGACCTCGCGCAGCGGCTGGATGTCAGTGTTCCCGCCGCCCGCCGCCACCTGAGCGACCTGCGGGAGCAGGAGCTGATCGTGTGCCGCACCGAGCGGCCCGGCGGGCGTGGCCGGCCCCAGCACGTCTTCACCCTCACCGACCGCGGCGAGGCCGCTTTTCCGAAGACCTACTCCACCCTGTGCGTGGACGTGCTGCGCCACATCGAGGCGCTGTTTGGCGAAGGCGCGGTGCTGCGCGTGCTGGACGCCCGGAATGTCGAGGTGGCGGGCCGGCTGGAGCGCGAGCTGCCGCGCAGCATGCCGCTGGGGGAACGCGTGCGGGCCCTCGCCGCGCGCCTGGACGAGCAGGGCTTTGACACCGAGGTCGAGCAGGATGGCGACGTGTGGTACCTGGTGGAGCGCAACTGCCCGAACCTGACGGTCGCCCGGCAGTACCCGCAGCTGTGCGGTTCGGAACTGAGCCTCTACACGCAGGTGCTGGACGTGCCGGTGCACCGTGACCGCCGCATCGCCTGCGGGCAGGGCATCTGCCGCTACCGCATCGGCTGAGCGCTGCCTGTTTCCCGCCATGACCGCGCCGCTGCCCACCGCCATTGACCGTTCCCGTCCACTGAACTCGGTGGTCGCGTGGCCGCCCGCCGTGCTGGACACCTGGATGCGCCGGCTGCAGCAGGAACTGGGCGTCTCGGGCTTCGGCGCGCCGCACCTGAACCTGCGCGCGCCCTTCCAGACGCCGCTGGACACCCCGGACCTGGTGGCGGCCCTGCGCGCCGCGCTGCGCCACCAGCCGGCCTTCGAGGTGCGCCTGCGCGGCTGGAAGCGGCTGCCCGGCGTGATCTTCCTGGAGTGCGAGCCGGACCCGCCCCTGCTGCGCGCCCACGACCTGCTGCTGTCGGTCGGTCCCAGCACCCGCGCCGCCTACGACGGCGCCGAGTACCGCCCGCACCTGACCCTCGCGCTGGGCGTGCTGGCGTGGGGCGCCGATCTGCTGTGGGACGCCGTGCAGGGACGCACGCCGCCCGTCAGCGCGTTTACCGTGGAGGCCCTGAGCCTGACCCGCGAGTCGCGCGGCGAGGTGCAGGAACTCCACACCTTTCCCCTCCGGGGAGCGGACGCCGCGGCTGGTCCGTTCCCGGCCGGGGGCGTGGGCGCCGCGCCGCATTGACCCGCCGCGTGACTGCTCTGGCGTGATCCCGGCCGGTTGGGTGTGGCATCCCCCCCCGATGGGCGGATCATGAGACATTTCCCCGTCTTCATCTTCAGACCGTGATGACTCTGTCACACGGTTGTCAGGATGCTGGACAGCAAGATGAACACACCGGATGCCGATGTGAACGGACGCCGAAGCCCCGGCCGACGACTGCGCTTCCCGCGGGTCCCGGCGGCGCGGCGCGAGCAGGGGAGCACGGCCATCGTCACGGTGCTGATGACCGGCATGGTGCTCACGACCGTGATCGCGGCGACCACCCAGGTCAGCCTCGGCGCTCGCCGCAGCGCCGCCGACGACGCCACCAGCGCGCGCATGCTGCTCGGCGCCGAGTCCGGCATGGCCCGCTTCCTCGACTGCACGCGCGTGGGCCTGTACCTGGGCACCCCCGTGAACGCCGCCACGCTGGACGCCGCCCTGCTGGGCATCCCGTGCTCGTCTGGGACGCTCAAGACCTTCCTGGTCACGGGCGCCACGGTCACCATGAAGATCGTGCGGACGGTGCCCGCCACCTTCACCAGCGTCAGCGACCTGACGGCGGTGGACGTGACCGCCACGTCCACGAACGGCACGAACCGCAGCAGCGTCACCCAGCGCTTCACGGTCTCGCGGCTGAACCTGCCCAGAATCACCGTGCCCGGCGCGGTCACGTCGTATCCGGGCGTGGACCTGAACGGCAACGCCTCGATCGGCGGCGCCGATGTCAGCCTGCCGGACAGCGCCGTGTACTCCTCGTTCCTGTCGCTCAAGCGCCTGTCGCCCCTCAGCCTGACGGAGGGCACGCCGGTGGTGATGGACAGCAGTGCCAGCAACGCCCGGCTGCTGCGGTCGCTGCTCCCGGGGTCGTACGTGCGGATGCCGCTGGTGTCCAGCGTGACGGGGCTGGCGGGCGCCACCTCGCCCATCGGCACCTTCCGGGTGGAGGCCACGGATTCGGCCGCGCAGACCGTCACGCTGACGCCCACCAGCCTGCCCGGCTCGCTGCTCACCCCGTTCCTGCCGCTCACGACCGGCGCGGACCTGGTGCTCAACGCCCTGACCGCCGTCAGCGCCACCAGCATGACCGTGAACAACAGCGAGACCTTCGTGCAGGGTGACCGCGTCTCGGTGACCCTGGGCGTGCCCGCCGTGACGTACACGGCGACCGTGTCGGCCATGCCCACCACCGCCATGACGGGTTCCACCACGACCAGCACGACCTTCGCGGTCACGGGCTGGTCGCCGGCCCAGCCGCCCTCCGCGGCCCTGACAGGCTTCCGCCTGGGCCAGCCCGTGTCGAAATCCACCCTGGGCGTGGTCACGGCCGGCACCTTCAACCCGGGCAAGGACACCCCGGTGGGCGGCGTCATGCAGCTGGCGAGCACGTCCATCGTGCCCAGCCCCCTGAACGACACGCTGTTCACCAAGACCTTCGGCACCACCCCGGACGGCCTCAAGAGTGTGGCCCGCGTTCTGGACGAATCGCAGTTCTCGGCCGCCGGCCGGACGGTCTCGGGCGTGACGTGGCTGGATTCCACCACGCACTCGATCAACCTGAACTCCAACCCGAAACTCAACGGCACGGGCGTGCTGGTCGTGGACGGCGACCTGACCATCAACCAGACGCAGACCAGCACCTGCGACATGAGCGGCCTGCTGTACGTGCGTGGCAACCTGCGCATCCAGGGCAACCTGCAGCTGTGCGGCGCCATCGTGGTGGAGGGCAGCGTGCTCGACGCCAACGACCAGGTGGTCGCCATCGACTCCACCGACACCTCCTTCCTTGGCACCGGCCGCAAGATCCAGTACGACGCCAAGGTGCTCTACGACATCACCCAGGGCACCGGCCGCCTAGCCTTCACCCCCCAGAGCGGCACGTGGAGGCAGCAGTGAGGCGGAGTGCGCGTCAGGGCTACACGCTGCTCGAACTGCTGATCGCCCTGACGGTCCTGGCCCTGGTGCTGGGCATGGCCGTGCCGGCGTACCTGCGCTATCTCGCCAGCCTGGAAACGGCGCAGGTCGCCGGTGCGTACCAGCAGCAGCTCGAGGCCGCGCGCGGCCTGGCCCGGCGCGGTCAGCAGGTGCGCCTGAGCGTGGTGGCCGGGAGCGGCGCCGCGACCGTCGAGACCTACGCGTCGGGCACGTGGTCGACCGTGAACACGTACGCGCTGGGCAACGCGCGGGCCAGCGCCGCCACCAGCGTGACCATCTACCCGCCCTACGGCACCCTCGACCGGGCGCCGGTGTCCGTGACCTTCGCGTCCAGCCGCACCAGCGCCGTGACCCGCACCGTGCGCCTCATCAGCCTGATGGGCAAGAGCGTGACTCCATGACTACTTCCTCCCCGATGTCCACCACCCAGGGCTTCACACTCGTCGAGATGCTGGTCGCGATCGCGCTGCTGGCCGTCATCATGGTCGCCACGGCAGGTGCGCTGCCCAGCCTGACCCGCGTGAACCAGACCAGCAGCCAGGACCAGCGGGCAGTGCTGCTGATGCGCGCCGCGTTCGAGCAGGCCCGCCAGCAGCTCGACGCCAACTTCGACCGCACCACCCTGAGCCTCAGCCTGACCGGCAACGGCGAGGGCGGCGTGACCTGCAACGCGCCCACCATGACCACACTGCGCTCGGGCACCATCGGCGTCAGCACCGTCCAGCGGCCCATGCTGATCCAGGTGAACATCTCCTGCCGCCTGGGCAGCGGCACCGCCGCCCCGGTCCGCACCTACGCGGTGGACGTCGCGAGGCCCGGATGAAGCGCGCGGCCGGCTTCACGCTGGTGGAACTGCTGGTCGCCATGGCGATCTTCGCGGTCGTGACCATCGCCGCGCTCCAGCTCCAGGGCAGCAGCACGCAGCTCAGCGGCGCGCAGATCAGCCAGGCGCAGCGCCTTCAGACCCTCAGCGACACCAGCGGCTACCTCGCGGACCAGATCCGCGCGGGCGCCGGCGTGTACACGGGCCAGACCCTGCCGGACGGGGTGGGCGGCAGCAGCGCGTGCACGCCCAGCGGGGCGCAGCCGTGCGTGGCGGTGCTCGTGCCGGTCACGCAGCCCCTGACGTGCACCACCGACCCCAGCACCGTGATCGCGTGGCGCCTGCACGAATTCCGGTATGTGCCGCGCTCCAGCCTACCCGCCGCGTACAAGGGGGGCGGTTTGCAGGACGGAGACGCATACGGTCTGCTGGAGGTGCGGATCAGCGATCCCGCGAACCCCGCCCCGGCCCCCGGCGTGTGCGGCACCGAGCACGCGACCGCGCCGACCAGCGTCGCGGCGTACCAGACCAGCACCAGCTACGTGGTCGCGCCGCTCGCGGATGACCTGACGGTCACGGCTGGCAGCGCCCCCTTTGCCTTCGACGCGAGCACGAACATCGTGACGCTGCGCCTGCAGTCTGCGAGCCGCACGCAGGGCAAGCTGAGTCTGACCCCGGCCACGCCCTACGAACTCCAGGTCAAGATCCGCAACAAGTGAGCGCAATGGTCGCGCCCGCCCCAGTCTTCGGGGCGGGCGCGGTCCTCTGCACCGGGATCAGACGGTTGCGGGCACCTTCAGCAGGCTCGAGAGCGCGGCGGTAAAGGCGTCGTAGCCGGCGAAGTCGAGCTGCTGCTCGTTGTCGCTCAGGGCGGTGGCGGGGCTGGGGTGCACCTCGACGTGGATACCGTCCGCGCCGACCGCCAGGGCCGCCTTGGCGAGCGGGATCAGCAGGTCACGGCGCCCGGCAGCGTGCGTGACGTCTACGATCACCGGCAGGTGCGTTTCCTGCTTGGCGAGCGCCACGGCCGACAGGTCGAGCGTGTTGCGCGTCCACTTCTCGAAGGTGCGGATGCCGCGCTCGCACAGGATCACTTCGTTGTTGCCCTCCGAGAGGATGTACTCGGCGGCGTACAGCCATTCCTCGATGGTGGCCGACAGCCCGCGCTTGAGCAGCACCGGGCGCCGGGCGCGGCCCACCTCGCGCAGCAGCGCGAAGTTGTGCATGTTCCGCGCGCCCACCTGCAGGATGTCGGCGTACTCCGCGACGATCTCCACGTCGCGGGTGTCCATGACCTCCGTGATGAACAGCATGCCGTTGTCCTTGGCCACGCGGTTGCCGAGGATCAGGCCGTCCACGCCCATGCCCTGGAAGCCGTAGGGGCTGGTGCGGGGCTTGTACGCGCCGCCGCGCAGGATCTTCACGCCGCGCGCCGCGAGGAACTTCGCGGTCTCCTCCATCTGCTCCTCGGACTCGATGGAGCACGGCCCGGCGATGATGGTGGGCGCCGCGCCCCCGCCGATCCGCACGCCGTCGATGTCCAGCACGGTGTCCTCGCGCTTGACCTTGCGCGACACCAGCAGCTGCTTCTTGTCGTTGGATTCCTCCAGGGCCAGGCTGGCCTTGAAGATCTCCTTGAAGATCGCCTTGACCGCCGCGCCGGTGAAGGGGCCGGGGTTCAGGGCTTCCAGATCACGCAGCTGCTTGTCCTCGCGGGCGGGATCGTAGTGGTTCGGACGGCCCTCCTGCGTCTTGGCGTGCCCGATCTGGGCGACCACTTCACCGCGGCGGGACAGCAGCGTGAGGAGTTCGCGGTTGATCTGATCGACCTCGGCGCGCAGGTCATCAATATTCGACTGGCTCATGCTGCGCAGTCTAGTTAAGCGCATGGAGGGCGGAACGCACCGTACTAGTCAAATGTAAAGAGTTGTCCACCTGTGCTTCAGCCCACACATCACGCTTTCGCCGTCTGGGCGCGCGACCAGCATCTACGGTCACCGGATTGGTAAGCACCGGGAACGCGCGTTGGAAACGTTCCCATTCCGGTACGGCGGGCTGACCCGAATGGCGCTCTGGTGCAGACCTCACGCCCTGAAAAGGGCGCGGATCACGGGGTGTCCGGCGTGTTGACCATGTGCGCCGCCACGCGCTCCAGCGCGGCGTACAGTTCCCGCGCCTCGGGCGGGGCGATCTGCGGCGTGGCCTCCAGCGCCGCCGCCATGCACGCCAGCCACGCCCGCGCCCGGGTGGGCGTGATCTCGTGCGGGAGGTGGCGGGCCCGGAGCCTGGGATGGCCGAAGCGCTGGTGGTACAGCGGCGGTCCGCCCGTGAAGCCCGTGAGGAACGCGAGCTGCTTCTCGGCGGTGACGGTCAGATCGTCCGGAAAGATCGGCGCGAGGTCGGGGTCGGCCGCCACGCGCGCGTAGAAGGCCCGCACCAGCGCGGCCAGGGCAGCTGGCCCGATCCGGTCGTACAGGGGACCACCCTCGCTGAGGGTCAGGGGCGCGCTCATGCCCGCAGGCTAGCGCCGCCACACGTGAACGGGGGAGGACACGCGGCCCTCCCCCAGAGCCGCGCCGTGCTCAGACGTCGCGGCGGTCGAAGGCGAAGATACTCATCAGCCCGAAGCCCAGCGTGTAGATCAGCAGCAGGATCAGCGGCTGCGTGATGTCGCCCTGCTGCGCGTACAACCCCAGGTGCGACGTCAGCAGGATGCGCTGAATGGTCTCCGGGAACACCACCAGCAGCCGCATCAGGATCAGGGTGGCGAAGGTCGCCAAGGCGGCCGCGGCGGTGTTCAGATACAGCACGCCGTACAGCAGCGACAGCGCCGCGATGGGCATCAGCGCCACGCCCGCCAGGGCCGCGCCGCGCACGACCTCCGCGAAGGCCGCGCCGCCCGACAGCTGCCCCACGCCCACGAACAGCCCCGGCCCCAGGCCCGTGCCGCCCAGGAAGGTCCCGAAGCCCAGCGGGATGCCGGCCAGCAGCGAGCCGGTCACGGTGGTGATCAGCAGGATGAAGGGGTAGGTCAGCGCCACGATCAGCTTGCTGGCGATCACCTTCGTGCGGTTCACCGGGCGCAGCAGCAGCGGCGCGAGCGTGCCCTGCGCGACCTCCGCGCCGATCATCTCGGCGACCGTGAGGGCGATGAACAGCGGCAGCAGGTACTGGATGGTCACGCCGATACTCACCGCCGGGAGCTGCCACCCGCTGATCAGGTTCACGCGGATCAGGGCGCTCAGCCGCGGCGCGAAGGCCCACACCAGCGGCAGCAGGAAGGTCACCAGCAGCGCCAGCTTCACGCTCCGCGCGCCGAACAGCTTGCGGTACTCCAGCGCCAGCAGGGTCAGCATGGGCGGCCTCCGGGGACGGCGTCGGCGGGCAGGGCTCGGGGCTCGGTCATCATCACGCTTGCTCCACGCGTTCGCGGTAGTACTCGTACAGGTCGAAGTGGTCGGGACTCGCCTCGAACACCCGGATGCCCTCGGCGCTCAGGTGCGCCAGGGCGTCGGGCACGCGCGACTCGCCGCCCAGGTGCGCGATCGCGTACGGCGTGCGGGTGCTCACCTTGCGCACGAACGGCAGCCGCTCCAGCACCGCCGCGGCCGCTACCGGATCGTCTACGCGGAAGCGGTACGCGGCCTGCCGGGCGCGCAGGTCCACGGTGTCCACCAACCGCCCGCCCGTCAGGATGCCGACGGTATGGGCGTACGTGGCGATCTCGCGCAGGTGATGTGTGCTGAGGATCACCGCGCAGCCGCTGGTCGCCAGGCTGGTCACGATGCGGTGGATCAGGCCGATCCCGAGGGGGTCGAGGCCGCTGGTCGGCTCGTCCAGGATCAGCACCTTCGGCTCGGCCAGGATGGCGCTGGCCACACCCAGACGCTGACGCTGGCCCAGCGAGTACTCCTGCACGCGGCGGTCGGCCATGCGCGTCAGTTCCAGCAGCGCCAGCACCTCGCGCAGCCGCTCGCGCCCGATGCGGCGGCCGCCGGGCGCCATGGTGGACAGGTTGGCATGTACCTGCAGGTTCTGCGTGCCGGTCAGCTGCGGGTAGAACTTCGCGGGCGCCTCGACGACGGCGCCCAGGTACGCGCGGGCCCGCGAGCCGTCCGTGTGGACGTCACGGCCGAGCAGCCGCACCTCGCCGTCGGTAGGAAAGGCCAGGCCGCTCATGGTGCGGATCAGGGTGGTCTTGCCCGCGCCGTTGGGTCCGGTCAGGGCGTAGACCTCGCCCGCACGGATCGTCATGTGCACATCTTCAAGGACCGTGCTGGAGCCGTACTTCTTGTACAGGCCGCGCACCTCAACGGCGGGAATCGCCGGTGCGCCAGGTTTCGTCGCCGTCACCCGGACAGCCTAACCCAGGAATCTCCACTGAGTTCTTACAATTTTCACACCGGCACCGTGCCCGCAGAGGGCGCGGGCACGACGACCCAGAGCGGATCGCGGTGCCCGGCGCAGACGACCAGGGGCGCGGCGCGGGACGACACGCGCCGCCCGGCCCTCAGAACTTCCTGAAGCGGGTGAGCTTGAAGGGCGTTTCCGGCGTGCCGCCCTGCAACTTGTTCAGCTGTCCCTGCGTGACCACCAGATCGCTGCCGATGGCCGTGAGGGTGGTGGGGAAGCGCAGGCCGGCCAGCGGCTCCTCGGCCACCACGCTGCCGCCGGTGTAGTCGGCGTTCAGCGTGACCTTGCTGACCACCTGCTCGGCGTTGCGCGCCACGTACAGGGTGTGGCCGTCCAGTAGCAGGCCGTCGCCGCGGGTCAGGCCGCCCATCACCCGGCGGACCGCTTTCGTCCGCAGGTCGATGCGCCACAGGTCGCCGGTGTTCAGCTGCACGGCCAGCAGCGCCCGGCCGTCCGGCGTGGCGACGATGCCGTTGAGGTTGATGCCCGGGCCGTACTTCAGCGGCGTGCCCGCGAGGTCCAGCCACGCGCTGAGCGTCAGGTCCGGCGTCACGCGGTAGAGCACGGGCCGGGTGGAGTCCGTGACATACACGTTCCCGTCCGGAGCGCGCACCAGATCATTGATGTACGCGTTCGGCGACCTGGGCGTCTCCAGGATCGCCAGCGGGAAGCCGTCGGGGCTGAGTACGGTCACGGTGCCTGTCGCGCCGCCGGCGACCCACACGCGGCCCTGCGGATCGACTTTCAGGCCCAGCGCCGAGGTGCGGCCCTGGCCTCCGCCGGGCGCAAAGGTGCGGACGGTGCCGGTGGCGGCGTTCACGGCGTAGATGGTGCCGTTCGCCGCGCTGCCGGTGTACAGCACGCCCCGCTGGGCGTCGTAGGCCACGCCCTCCGGGAAGTCCTGCGGGCCGGGCAGCGGGTAGTCGCGCACCGTGAAAGCATTGCGTGTGATCACGCCGCAGCGCTCACGCGCGCCAGTCAGGCCCGCCGGATCGCTCTTGTAGTCGTCGGGTTTGGCGTGCACCACCAGCGAGCGGTTCAGGATGCCGGTCGCGCCGCTCAGGCTGAGTTTCGCGGTCGTGAACGTCGCCCGGCCGGTGCCGTCTGCGCCGACCGTCAGCATCGGCAGGTCGCCTCCGTGGCCGTACCTGTTGCCGGCGGTGGGCGAGTCGTGGTTGCCACTCATGCCCGGGTCGAAGTGCCCGCCCGCGCCGCCGAAGGGCACGATGGTGTTCGTCGCCGCGTCCACGCCGGGCGTGCAGCGGCCGAAGTCGTGCACGTGCAGGCCGTGCTCGCCGGGCGTGAGGCCCGAAACCTCCACGGTGACGCGCAGTCCGGCGCCCGCCGGCTCGAAGGTCGCCCGGCCGAGCACCTGCCCGGCGGTGTCCCGCAGCGCCGCCGTGGCGCGCAGCGGCGTGCTGGCCGGCGCCGGCATCGTCATGCCGTCCATTCCGCCGGCCAGGGCCGCGCCGGTCGCCGCCCCCAGGGCCAGGGCACCCCACACCATCAGCCGCATGTCACTTCCCTCCCGTGTACAGCACGCGGTACAGCACACCGCTCTGGTCGTCGGTGAACAGCAGGCTGCCGTCGGTGTAGGTCGCCACGCCGGCCACCCGGCCGAACTGCTTCCACACGTCGCCGTCCTGGTACACGAAGCCCGACACGAAGGGCTCGATGCGTTCGGGCCGGTTCTGCGCGTCGAACACCACGCGGCCGATTTCATAGCCGCTGGGCTCGCTGCGGTTCCACGACCCGCGGTACGCGACGAAGGCGTCGTTGCGGTACTCGGCGGGGAACTGCGTGCCGCTGTAGAAGGTCATGCCGATGGCCGCCGCGTGCGCGGTGTAGTTCAGCACGCTGCCCTGCGTGCCGGCGCAGTACGCCTCCTTGGTGATCTTGCCGGGGATGTTGCCCACGTTCACGTAGGGATCGGGCTGCTTGTCGCCATAGCAGTACGGCCAGCCGTAATTCTTGCCCCGCTCGATCACGTTCAGCTCCTCCGGGGGGATGTTGTCGCCGTGCCAGTCGCTGCCCTGATCGGCGCCGTACAGCACGCGCGTGGCCGGGTGCCACCCGAAGCCGATTGTGTGGCGCAGGCCGCGGGCGTAGATCTCGCGCGTCGAGCCGTCCGGGCTCAGGCGCAGCATGGTCGCTTCCTCAGGGTTGGGGCCCTGCACGTCGTTCGTGGTGGACCCGAAGGTCGCGTACAGGTAGCCGTCCGGTCCCCACTGGAGGTCGCGCGCCGAGTGCTGTCCCGCGTCGGGGAAGCCGTCCGCGAATACACGCGGCACGCTCAGCGAGCCGTCCGCGGCCATGTCCATCGCCCAGATGGTCTTCTCGCCGACCACGTACAGCTTGCCGTTGCGGACGTCCAAGCCGTGCGCGAGCTTCAGGTTCTGCGCCACCTGCCGGCGCTCGGCCGCCTCGATCCTGCCGTCGCGGTTGACGTCCCTGAGGTACCACACGTCGTTCTGCGCGCGACGCGACAGGTAGATGCCGCCGTCGGGCATCACGTGCAGCATGCGGGCGTTGCCCAGGCCAGTCGCCATCGCCTTGACCGTGAAGCCGGCCGGCACCTTCAACCGCAAGAGCTTGTCGGCCGTGAATTCCAGCGGGGTGGGCTCGTTGCGGGTGGCCGTCACCGTGGCGGGCGGCTCGCCCGGCGGGATGGGCCGGGGTGTCGGGGGCGCCGTCTGGGCCGGAGCGGTCTGGGCGAGCGCCGTGCCGAGCAGCAGCGCCGCGCCCAGCCGGTGGAGGGGGGAGTAGGTCATGTCGGGTGGCCTCCTGGAGGAAAGGGGACGGTCGGACGGAAGACGAGCGGGCGGCCCCGCGCGGGCGCGTCGGGGGCCGCTCTGGCGTCACGTCAGCGGACGGTGGGGAGCCACTTCAGCAGCGCGGCATTCACCTGCGCGGCCTTCTCGAAGGTGGCCGCGTGGCCCGCGCCGGGAATCTCCACCAGCGTGCTGCCGGGGATGGCGCTGTTCATCTTCAGCTGCAACTCGGTGGGCGTCAGGTTGTCCTCCACGCCGGCGATGATCAGCGTGGGCACCGTGATGGTCGGCAGGATCGGGTTCGCGTCGGGGCGGGCCGCCAGGGCGTTGCCGCCGCCGACCACACCGTTCAGGCTGGCGTTCTTCACCAGGGTGCTCAGGTGCGCGACCTGGTTGGGCATGGTCGTGCGGCTCACCGAGGTCAGCATGCGCGGCAGCAGGATCGGCACCAGGCTGGCCACGCCCTGCTGCTGGGCCTGCTGAGCGGTGCCGCGCCAGTTCGCGGCCTCGGCTACGCCGGCCGGCTCGGCGGTCGTGTCGATCAGGATCAGGCCCTTGAAGCGCTCGGGGGCCAGCTTGTACATCTGGAGCAGCGTCATGCCGCCCATGCTCATGCCGCCCACGATGGCCTTGTCGAGCTTCATGGCGTCCATGAAGGCCAGCATGGTCCTGGCGTAGTTCTCGATGCTGGCGTTGGCGTCCGGCGCCACGCTCTTGCCGAAGCCCGGCAGGTCCACCGTGATCACCTGGTAACCCGGCAGGGCGCGGTTGTTCTTGAACAGCTCGCCGTTCAGCGGGTAGCCGTGGATCAGGACCAGGGGCTGGCCGCTGCCGGCGGTCTTGTAGAACACGGTCGTGCCGTTCACCGAGACGGTGCCGCTGGTCATGGGCATCGCCATGGGCATGGACGCGCCGCCGGCGAGAGCGGGCGCGCCGAGCAGCGCGGTGAGGACAACAACGGACAGGGCACGCGGAGACAGGTTGCTCATGAGGACCTCGGGTGGGGCGCCTCCGGCTGGAGTGATTCAGCGCCGACCTGGTGACGACCGGGGTGTTGCCCACACGGCAACTGCTGACAGACCGAAAGGGGGAAGGGGAACTGGCGTCACCATCCCAAACGGGCCCACCCCCCGGGGGGAGCGGGCCACATTCTTAAGTCCTCGTCAGGATGCGCCGAAGGGGCGCTCAGCGCGGCGTGAACCCGACTTCAAGGTCCAGCTCAGCAACCGGCGTCACCGCTCGACGAACAGGGGCAGGCCACTGTCACGCACCGCGCCCACGGCCACGGCGCGGCGGTGCAGTTCCCGCACGGCCTGCTCGCCTTCCTCGCCCACGTCCACGCTGAAGCCGTTCACGTACAGGTCGATGTGCGCCTGCATCACCTCGTCTGACAGCTCCAGCGCGTGCTCGCGGACATACGCGCGCGACGCGTCCGGGTGGGCGTACGCGTACTCCAGGCTGGCCCGCACCGCCGCGTTCAGCTCGCGCTGCAGGTCCACCGGCAGGTCGCGCCGCACGAGGATCGCGCCCAGCGGCAGCGGCAGGCCGGTGTCCTGCTCCCACCACGCGCCCAGGTCCAGGCGCTTGCTCAGGCCGAAATTCTGGTATGTGAAGCGGGACTCGTGGATGATCAGTCCCGCCGCCACCGCCTGCCCGCCGGACTCGCCGCGCTGCACGGCGGGCATCACCTCGTCGTAGCGCATCCGCACGACCTGTACGTCCGGGAACACCAGCCGCAGCAGCAGTTCCGCCGTGGTCAGCGCCCCCGGCGACGCCACCACCTTGCCGTTCAGGTCCTGCACGTCGCCGCGTGTCACGATCAGGGGGCCGACGCCGCGACCCAGCGCCCCGCCCGCGCGCAGGGCCACGTAGTCCTCCATCACCTCGAAATACGCGCGGTAACTGATCTTGGTCATGGGGAGGCGGCCCTGCACGGCCCACTCGTTGAGGGTCTGCACGTCCTCCAGCACCTCGCGCACCGGCAGCGGTCCCCGCACCAGCCCCGCGTGCAGCGCGTGGAAGATGAAGGTGTCGTTCGGGCACAGCGAGTACCCGAGATCCAGAGTGTCCGGCAGCGTGGAGGACGTCATGCCCCGAGCGTACCGCCGGCGTGCCGGGACGATTGCAGTCCGGGGCCGCGCGTGGGTGCGGAGCGTGGGTCTCCGTGTGCCACTGCTGGACGGCTGACCCCTTCGGACTGCGTGCCCTCCTGTGTCCGGCCGGACACCGCGGCCCTGACCCGCGACCTGAATGTGGCGAGAGCGTGCTGGCAAAATGCCGGGACACCGAATTACACCTCTACCGGGCAGTCCACCGGCTTCGTGCCCGCAGAGCCGATCACCGTGACCGTGCGGGGCGGTGTGGTCACGGCCACCGCTCCGGCGGATCGTCCGGGTCTCGGCACCGTAAAAGACATGCACGACGTCATTGCCCGGTAGATCGCCGGCATGACCATGGCGGACTGCATGGCCGTGGGTGCCACCGACGACCCGGTGGACGGCCACCCCACCGAATTGTCGTGGGGCATCCTCAACGGAACATCGCGGACGGCTCCGGCGGCTGGCGCGTCACCGCGCTGGCGCCCCAGCCCCGACGCTCCTCAGGCGGCCGTCAGACCCGCCCGCTACGCTGACCGGCATGACTCACGCCCGCTCCATCCGCGCTGCGCTCGCCCTCCTCGCCGTCCTGAGCGTCACGGCCGCCCACGCGGGCGGGGCCGACGCTCCCGGCGGCGTGACGGTGCTGCCGCGCGCCTGCCGGGACGGCTATGTCCGGCCCGACTTCGCGGCCCTGACCCGCCAGCTCCGGGCGGCCCGTGCCCGCTGGGCGGCGGCCGGCGTGCGCGACTACACCTACGACCTGCACCAGATCGCCGCGCCCGTCCTGTTCCCGGACACCCGCGTGAGTGTCCGCGCGGGCCGCGCCGTCTCGAGCGCCATCCTGCCGGGCCAGGAGGGTGCGCCCAACCAGCTCGCCCGCAAGACCGTCGAGGAGCGCTTCGACGACATCGCCCGCACGCTGAGCCTGCGCCGCGCCGCCCCGTGCCCCGAGGTGCGGGTCAGCTTCGACCCGCGCTCGGGCTACCCCACGCACTTCTACAGCGGCCTGGGCGACGCCGGTATCATGGACGGCTTCGGCGAGTGGACGCTGACGAGGCTCACGCCCACCCGCTGAGCGCTAGCGCACGCCGGCCAGCGCTTCCCGGGCGGCCAGGGCGTCCCGCGCGATCTGGGCCTTCAGCTCGTCTAGGCCGCGGAACTTCTGCTCGCCGCGCAGGTGCGCGAAGAACTTGACCTGCAACTCCTGCCCGTACAGGTCGCCCTCGAAGTCGAACACATTCACCTCGAAGCGGCGCGACGTGCCGTTCACGGTGGGCCGGAAGCCCACGTTCGCCACGCCGTGCCAGCGACCGCCCCCCGGCAGCGACGGATCACCGATCACGACCACCGCGAACACGCCCAGCGGCAGGGCCTTGCCGTCCGGCACGCGGATGTTCGCCGTGGGAAAGCCGATGGTGCGGCCCAGCCGGTCTCCCTCCACGACCACGCCCTGCGCGTCGTAATGGCGGCCCAGCAGCCGCTGCGCGCCGGAGACATCTCCCACCTTCAGGTACTCGCGGATGCGGGTACTCTTGATGTCCTCGCCGCCGAGCTGGTGCATGGGCAGCGTGACCACCTCGGGCGCAACCGTCCGCAGGTCGTCCACGCCGCCGGCCCGGCCCTTCCCGAAATGGAAGTCCTCGCCCACCACGACCGTGCGCGGCCGGAGGGTGCGCAGGTCGTCCAGAAAGGCGTCTTTCGGCCGCGCCGCGAACTCCGGCGTGAACGGCACCGCCACCACCTCGTCCACGCCGTAGCGGGCCAGGAGGTCCAGCTTCTCCGGCAGCGTCGACAGGAACTCCACGCCCTGCATCAGCACCCGCGTGGGCGGATCGAAGGTGTACACCACGCTGGGCACGCGGTGCTGGCGCGCCTTGGCCTTGAGCTGCGCGATCAGCGCCTGGTGGCCCAGGTGCACGCCGTCGAAGGACCCCACCGCCACGACCGTCTCGGTATCCGGCCGCTGGGTGGGGGAGACGTACGTTTTCACCGCGGCGACCGCAGCACGCCGTACAGCGCCGCCGTGACGGTGGACGCGCTGCCCACCAGCGAGCCGTCCTTCAGGCCGTCCAGCACCGCCTGCGGCTTCATCCACAGCACCTCGATGTCCTCGTCCTCGTCGTGCGGCAGCTTGCTCTCGCGCAGGTTGGTGGCGTGGAAGACCGTCAGCGCCTCGTCGCAGAAGCCGGGGCTGGCGTAGAAGTGCGTGAGCTTCTCCATGTCGCCGTCCAGGCCGGCTTCCTCCTGAAGTTCGCGCCGCGCCGCCGACGCCGCGTCCTCGCCGTCGTCCACCAGCCCGGCCGGGGCCTCGACCGTGAACGCGCCGACCGCCCGGCGCTGCTGACGCACCAGCAGCATCTCGCCGGCGTCGTTCAGGGCCAGCACCGCCACGGCGTCCGCGTGCCGCACGATCTCCCACTTGCCGTCCATCAGTTCCAACCGCACGATATGCCCGTCGTAGATGACCTGGGTCTGCGCATTGCTCATGCTGAGACTGTAGTGGGTCTGGGGTTCCGCCGTCAGGACCGGTCGTGCCTGGCGCGGTAACGGGTCTGCTTGGTCACGTTGCCGCAGGTGGACATGTCGCACCAGCGGCGCGAGGCGTTGCGGCTGGTGTCGTGGAACAGCAGGTCACAGTCCGGGTTCTGGCAGACCTTGAGCCGGCCCGGCGTCAGGGTGTGCAGCAGCGTTGCCGCCGTGCGGGCCACGCCCACCGCCGGGTCGGACGGCCCGATGGTCTCGAAGGTGTGCCACTCGTGAAAGTCCGGCGGTTCGTGCCGGAGCTGCACGCGTTCGCGGCCCTGGTCGAGCACCGCGTTCAGGGTCAGCAGGCCGCGCGCGCTGTCGTCTCCGTGGGGCTCGCCGGTGGCCAGGGGGCGGTAGAGGGCGTCCAGCGCCGCCCGCAACCGACGGGCCGAGTACAGCGCCGCGTCCGGGTCGAGTCGGCCGGCGGCGTCCGGGCTGAGCAGTCCGGCCAGTCTGAACCACTCAACCGCGTGTTGACCGGAGCGCAGCAGATCATCTGGACCATCTGGTCGCCCCCG
Source organism: Deinococcus metalli (assembly GCF_014201805.1). Classification (NCBI taxonomy): domain Bacteria; kingdom Thermotogati; phylum Deinococcota; class Deinococci; order Deinococcales; family Deinococcaceae; genus Deinococcus; species Deinococcus metalli. The sequence continues at coordinate 49,871 of NZ_JACHFK010000011.1, forward strand.
ATGGACCAGGGTGTTGACCAGATCCAGGCTCGGATCACCGCCCACGAAGGGGAACTTGAAAGCCGCCACGCACTCAGTGTAGGCCGACCTGGGTGACCTGGCTCGGAGGAGAGAGGCATAACCATCTATGAATATTGACGACGGTTACAAGTGTGGGTAGTGTGGTGCGGGGGCGCGACGGATTCGGAGTTGAGCGTCGCCCACCTGGCCCGACAGTAGTGAATGGCCCTGAGACTGCTTTTAAGTGGAAACATCTTTAACTTCCAGGCGGTGATGATGTCATCACCCGTCAATTCGTTTTTAACGCCAATGTTAATGTATTGACGTAGTTGACATTGAACATCAAGGAGGACCAATGGCGTAGAGGGGGCAGAGGCAGGAGAACACGCTCCTCCTCAGCTGCCGACCCGTTCGCCTTGCCGTTCTCGCCATCTGGAGGATTCATATGCCCGTCACCACACGCCCGGCGCTGTCCCGTTCGCTGTTCCTCGCGGCCCTGTTGGCCGCCAGCCCCGCGCTGGCCGACGCCGACACGCAGCCCGCCCCGCCTTCCATCGGCGCGGACATTCCGCTGGTCTATTTCGGGCCGGCGCCCTCGACCGTCAATCCGAATCTGGTCGGGCCCAAACAACTGCTGACCGCCGGCAAGATCGACTTCGACAAGTCCACCATCACCCTGCCGCTCTACCGGGGACAGCTGCGCGACGGCCGCAACGTCTGGTACGTCCTGACCGATACCGACGACCGCGGCAACGCCGAGGCCCTGGGCCTGAACTACTCGGCCAAGCTGACCTACGCGGCAGTCGGCAAGGCCGTCCGCACGGCCACGCTGGGCAAGGGCGGCCTCCTGACCTTCGACCAGGGCACGGTGGACTTCGCGCCGGCTCGCCGGGTCGTGGCCGGAACGGCCAGCGCCTTCCCGCCGCAGGTCGCGCAGCCCGGCTCGGTCGGGGATGCCGCGTACACCCCGCTGGTGCGGATCACCAACGCCGGCGGCCACATCTACAACGCGCCGGTCGTGGCCTTCGACATCAGCGCCGAACAGCTCGGCAAGTTCTGCACGGCGGCGCCGGACTACAGCAAGGTGCACGACAAGGTCGTCAACATCTGCCCCGCAGGCGACGGCGGCGAGGTGACCCTGAGCCTGACCCCTGGCTTCAGCTTCGCCAAACCCGTGCTGTACCTGAGCACCGAGGCCAGCGACGCCCTGCCCGCCGCGATGGAGGGCGTGACGCAGGCCCCCGGCCTGAAGGACATCACGGTCGGCCACGACGACAGCGCCTTCAGCCCCGTCGAGCGGCTGTTCGCGGCGGTGAACGGCCCCACCGGGAAGGCCAACCCGCAGCGTCAGGGCTTCAATTCCGCGCTGAGCGGCGAAGGCAGTCCGCTGAACGTGCTGGGCGGCATCCCCACCGTCGCCACCGACTACAGCCCGCTGTGGGATCTGAACGTCTACGAGTGGACGAAGGCGTCCATCGCTGCCAGCTACCGCTCACGCCTGATCGAGGAGTTCCAGATTCTGGGCCTCGCGGAACGCGGCTTCATCACCGGCCCCGGCGGAGCGCCCTTCGGCTCGAGCGGCTTCATCGTGAACTGCCCCGTCGTCTGGCGATTCCTGTAAGAGTAGAGCGGACCCTGACGTGGGAGGCGGGGCCGGACGCCGCGCCTCCCCAAGCACTGACCCATTCGCCATGGAGGCCACCATGCACCGGACGCCCACGACCTGTTCCCGCCGCCCTGCGGTCATCGCCCATGCCTGAGACTGTTCCCTCCACCGCCGTCGTCATCGGGGCCGGGCAGGCGGGCGGGCCACTGGCCGGCGCCCTGGCCCGCGCGGGCTGGCACGTCACGCTGATCGAGCGCGAGCACGTGGGCGGCACCTGCGTGAACGAAGGCTGCACCCCCACGAAAACCATGATCGCCAGCGCCCGCGCCGCGCACCTCGCCCGCTCGTCCGCTGACCTGGGCGTGATGGCCGACGTGACGGTCGATCTGGGCCGCATCGTCGACCGCACCCAGGGCATCGTGAGGGACTTCCGCGAGGGCAGCGAGGGCGGTCTGCGCCGGGCCGGCGTCACGCTGCTGCGCGGCGACGCGCGCTTCACTGGTCCCCGGCAGGTCGAGGTCGCCCTGGACGGAGGCGGCACCCGGGCCCTGAGCGCCGATCACGTGTTCATCAACGCCGGTGCCCGTCCCCGCTGGCCCGACCTGCCCGGCGTGCACGACGTCGGCGCGCTGACCTCGAAGGAGGTCCTGCTGCTGCGCGAGCTGCCCACCCACCTGCTGATCCTGGGCGGCGGGTACATCAGCCTGGAATTCGCGCAGCTGTACGCCCGCCTGGGCAGCCGCGTGACCGTGGTCGAGAACGGCGAGCGCCTGCTGCCGCGCGAGGACAGGGACGTGGTGGACGCCCTGAAGACCGTGCTGGAGGGCGAGGGCGTGGACTTCCGTCTCGGTGCTGGCGCCCGCCGGGTTGCCCGCCACGGCGCGGAGATCGTGCTGGACGTGAGCGGTCCCAACGGCCGGGAGGCCAGCGTGACCGGCTCGCACCTGCTCGTCGCGGTGGGCCGCACGCCGAACACGGACACCCTGAACGTGGAGGCCACCGGCGCGGCCCTCGACCGGCACGGGTTCATCGTCGTGGACGAGTATCTCAGGGCCGCCGACGGCGTGTATGCGCTGGGCGACATCAAGGGCGGCCCCGCCTTCACGCACATCTCCTACGACGACCACCGGATCGTCCGGGATGCCCTGCTGCATGGCCAGCAGCGGAGCACCAAGGGCCGGACCGTGCCGTACACGCTGTTCACCGATCCGCAACTCGCCCGCGTCGGTCTCGACCGGCAGCAGGCCGCCGTGCTGGGCCGCCCCACCCGCATCTACACCCTGCCCATGACCAGCGTGGCCCGCGCCATCGAGACCGGGCAGACCGCGGGCCTGATGCGCGCCGTGGTGGACGACGCCAGCGACCTGCTGCTAGGCGTGACCGTTCTGGGGCCGGACGGCGGCGAGATCATGAGCGCCCTGCAACTCGCCCTCCAGGGTGGCCTGACCGCGACCGACCTGCGGAACGCCACCTTCGCCCACCCGACCCTGTGCGAGAGCATCAACAATCTGTTCATGGCAGCGCCCGAATCCCTCACCTGCACGTCCTGAAATGCGCGCCCCCGGCGCTAGAGTGGCGGCATACCACTTTCCCGGAGGGAACGCATGAAAGTCCTGTTCATCGGCGGCACCGGCATCATCTCCAGCGCCAGCACCCGATTCGCCCTGGAGCGGGGCGTGGAGCTGTACCTGCTGAACCGCGGCGAGTCCACCCGCCCCATCCCCGACGGCGCCAACGTCCTGCACGGCGATATTCGTGACCGGGCCTCGGTGACCGCTGCGCTCGGTGACCACACCTTCGACGCGGTGGTGGACTGGGTGGCCTTCACGCCCGAGCACATCGAGACCGATCTGGCGCTCTTCGCCGGCCGCACCCGTCAGTACGTGTTCATCTCCTCGGCCAGCGCGTACCAGACGCCGCCGCAGACCCTCCCCGTCACCGAGAGCACGCCGCTGCGTAACCCGCACTGGCAGTACTCCCGCAACAAGATCGCGTGCGAGGACCGGCTGATCCGTGCGTACCGCGAGGACGGCTTCCCCGTCACCATCGTCCGGCCCTCGCACACCTACGACCGCACGCTGCTGCCCTTCGACGGCGGGTACACGGTCGTGAACCGCATGCGGCAGGGCAAACCGGTGGTCGTCCACGGCGACGGCACCAGCCTGTGGACGCTGACGCACCACGCCGACTTTGCCAAGGGCTTCGTCCCGCTGCTGGGGCACCCCGCCGCCATCGGTGAGACGTATCACATCACCGGCGACGAATGGCTGCCGTGGAACGCCATCTTCGACACCGTCGCCCAGGCCGCCGGCGTCACGGCCGACCTCGTGCACATCCCGTCCGACGTGATCGCCGCCGCCGACCCCGAGTGGGGTGCCGGGCTGCTGGGCGACAAGGCGCACTCCATGGTCTTCGACAACAGCAAGATCAAGCGGATCGTGCCGGAGTTCGTGTGCACCATTCCCTTCTGGCAGGGGGCCCAGGAGATCATGGCGTGGTACGACGCCGATGCGTCGCGGCAGCGGGTGGATGCGGGGATGGACGCGACGATGGACGCGCTGGTGGCGAGGTTCAGGGGCTGAGCTGAGGAGCCCCACCACCCTGCCCCCTATCCCAGAGGGGCAGGGGAGCAGCGCTGCGCTGGGCATGTGGTCGCCATCTTGCTCGAGCTGGCGTCTGACGAAGTCTCGCCAGCGTGGGGCCGCGTTCCTGCCTCGGGTGTTGTCGCCGTCAGCGCCCGCGCGCTGCGCGCACGACGGCTTTCGGTCAGGGGCAGGGTGGGACACTTCGGTGTTGAACATCTCTTCCCAGGCGGCGGAGGCTGAGACCCGTAGACCTGCACAGCAGAGTGTGGTGCCACGGAGCAGCCAGCGGAGCGCGCGGCGAAGGCTTCCGGATCCTCTTACCTGGCCGGCCTCGTTTCCTCTCCTATGGTCGCTTCGAAACATCGCGGGGCAGACCCGCACCATCTGGCCGGCGAAAGGCAACATGAGGGCCTGTGCTGTACGCCGTTACGCGTATCGCGTGTGCCCGGGCTTCCGGCTAGGCTGGAGCCAATGAACGACGACGTCATCTTCCTGAAGCGTTGAGGCTTCGCCCTCGCGCGTGCCCCGCCGGTGCCGGCGTGCGGCCTGACGTCGTTCCTGCTCTCCTGCCCTGGAGGTTCCTCCATGACCCTGACCGCCCCCACCGCGGTGTCCCCGAGTTCGGCTCGGGATACGTCCGCACCGCACCGTGACCTGAGTGACCGCGAGGTGGCGCTGGATATCCAGCACCTCGTGAAGGCCTTTCGCAAGAAGTCGGGCGGCACGCTGCTGCGCCCGCAGTTCACGGACAGCCGCGCCGTGGACGACGTGAGTTTCCACGTGCGCCGCGGCGAGATCTACGGCGTGCTCGGCCCGAACGGCAGCGGCAAGAGCACCCTGATCCGCGCCATGAGCACCCTGCTGATCCCCGACGCGGGCAGCGTGAGCATCTTCGGGCTGGACGTCGTGCAGGACGAGGCGCAGGTGCGGCGGCTGCTCAACCGCGTGTCGGTGGACGCGGCGTTCTACAAGAAGCTCTCGCCGCGCGAGAACCTGCTGTACTCCGCGCAGCTGTATGGCCTCGACCGGCATGTGGCCGAGCAGCGCGCCCTGATCACGCTGCGCCGCCTGGGCCTGAAGGACAAGGCCTTCCAGGAGCCGCTCGAGGAGATGTCGCGCGGCATGCAGCAAAAGGTCGCCATCGCCCGCGCGTTCCTGACGAGCCCCATCGTGGTGCTGCTGGACGAGCCGACCACCGGTCTCGACCCCAAGTCGCGGCGGGACGTACAGGAGTTCGTGCTGGAACTCCGCGACCAGCACGACGCGACGATCATCCTGACCACGCACGACATGCCGGAAGCCGAGCGGCTGTGCGACCGCATCGCCTTCATCAGCGGCGGCAAGTTCGTCGCAGAGGGCACAGCCGAGGAGCTGCGCACGCTGGCCGGGCCGGGCAAGACGCTGGAGGACGCCTTCATCGAACTGACGGGCGAAGACCTGGACCACGAGGAGCAGTCATGACCACCCCCCACGCCGCCCCACCCACGCCCGCGCCCGATCCGGCGCGCACCACGCCGGGCACGCTGGCGCACCAGCTCCGCGCGGCCTTCGCGTTCGTGTTCCGCGACTACCACCTCACGCGGCGGTACTGGTCGTGGGTGGTGGTGTTCACCTTCTACGACATGGTCTCGGCCGCGTCGATCATGCTGATCGGGGTGGCGGCGCACAACCCACGCCTGACGCTGACGCTGCTGCTGGGCGCGGTGATGTGGTCGTTCCTGGGCCGGCTGTTCGGGGAGATCGCCAACAGCATCAGCTACGAGCGCTGGGAGGGCACCATCGAGTACACCTTCATGGCGCCGGTCAGCCGCCTGACGCACCTCGTCGGCGTGAGCCTGTTCGCGGGCGCGTACGCGCTGCTGCGCGGCGTGCTGGTGTTTCTGTTCATGGGCCTGTTCGTGGACATCGGCGCGAACCTCGGGCAGGTGCTGCAATGTCTGGTGGTGTTCATGGTGGCGTCGCTGGGCTTCATGGGCATCGGTCTGATGGCGGCGGTGCTGCCAGTCATGAGCACTGAGAACGGCGCGCAGGCCACCAACATCATCCAGGCGGTCTTCCTGCTGATCTCCGGCGTGTACTACCCGGTCAGCGTCCTGCCCGCGTGGATTCAGCCGATCAGTGCGCTGTCGCCGGCCACGTATGCGCTCGATGCGTGCCGCAAGATCCTGGGCGTGAACGGCACGGGCACGACCTTCGAGCCGGGCGTGGGCCTGGGCGGCGTGCTGCCGGAACTCGGCATTCTGCTGGTGTTCGGGGCGGTCACGATTCCGCTGGGGCTGTTCGTGTTCGGCAGGGCCGAGACGTGGGCCAAGCGCACCGGCAAGCTCAAGCGCGCCGGTTAAGGTTCACACAAGTGCCGTGCTGCTGGGTGCCGGCGTAGGCTCGCGGCATGCAGCGCGTGAACGACGTGATCGTCCTCGACCTCGAATCCACCGTGAACGGCAACCACATGGTGTTCCGCCCGTCGGCCATCGTGATGCCGGACGGCACCCTGACGCTGGTGGACACCGGCCTGCCCGGCATGGCGGGCGTCATCGACACGCAGCTGCGCGAGGCCGGATTCTCGCTGGACGACGTGAAGCAGGTCATCGTGACACACCATGACCTCGACCACATCGGCAGCCTGGAGGCGGTCGTGGGCCAGACCGGCGCGGACGTGCTGGCGCTGGAGGCCGAGGTGCCGTACATCACGGGCGAGAAGCGCTCGCAGAAGCTGCCCAGCGAGGAGCAGACGCAGCAGCTGCTGGCCGACCCGAACCTCGACCCGGCCCGGCGCGCGATGCTGACCCGTCCGCCCGTGCGTGTGCCGGTCACCCGCGCCCTGCACGACGGTGAGGATCTGCCCGGGGGCCTGCGTATCGTCGCCACTCCGGGGCACACGGTCGGGCACGCCAGCGTGTACGTGAGCGGCAGCCGGACGCTGATCACCGGCGACGCCTTGACCTCGCAGGACGGCACCCTGAAAGGCCCCAACGAGCGCGCCACGCCGGACATGCCGACCGCGCTGGAGTCCGTGAAGAAACTCGCCGGGCTGGACGTGCAGACCATCCTGGCGTACCACGGCGGCCTCGTCACCGAGAACGCGGACGCGCAGCTCAAGGAACTGGCGGCGCACCCCTAGTCGGGCCTCCGCCGCAGCAGCATCGTCCGGCGGCACTGCGCGACCAGCTCGCCCCGCTGGGTGTACGCGCGGTGCTCGACCGTGACCACACCCTGCGTAGGCCGCGAGCGGCTCTCGCGCGACTCGACCACCTCCGACTCGGCGTGGATCGTGTCGCCGTGAAACACCGGCTTCGGGAACGCCACGTCGGTCAGGCCCAGGTTGGCAACCAGCGTGCCCACGCTCAGCTCGTGCACGCTCAGGCCCACCAGCAGGCTCAGGGTCAGCATGGAGTTGACCAGCGGCTGGCCGAACTCGCTCTGCGCGGCCGCCTCGAAGTCCAGATGCAGCGGCTGCGGGTTCATGGTCAGGGTCGTGAAGAGGATGTTGTCCGACTCCGTGAGGGTGCGCCGCACGCGGTGCCGGATGACCGTGCCCACCGGGAGTTCCTCGAACCAGCGGCCCTGCGGGCGATCCAGATCCTCGTTCATGGGGTGTCCTCCACGGTCGCCAGGATGGCGCGTGCGCGGGCGAGCATGGGCTCGTCCACCATCTGCCCCTCGACACTGAAGGCCCCGTGGCCCGACGCGGCGGCCTCGTGAGCGGCGGCCAGCAGCGCGCGGGCGCGGGCGACCTCGGCCTCCGTCGCGCCGAAGACCTCGTGCGCCAGCGGCACCTGCGCCGGGTGGATGCACAGCTTCCCGGCGTAGCCCAGCGCGCGGCCCTGCGCGGCGTCCGCGCGGAAGGCGTCCGGGTCGTTCAGCGCCGTGACCACGATGTCCAGGGCTGCCACCCCGGCCAGCCGCGCGGCGAGCGCCACCCGCGAGCGGGCGTACAGCACCTCCAGCCCGCCGGGCGTGCGCGTGCCGCCCACGTCGGCCACATAGTCCTCCGCGCCGAAGTACGCCCAGCGCACCGCGTCCTCGCGCAGGATGTCGGCGGCGTGCCATACGCCCGCACCCGTCTCCAACCCGGCCAGCAGCGGCAGGTTCAGTCCGCGCGCGGCCAGAGCGTCCACGACCACTCGCACGTCAGCCACCGATTCCACTTTCGGAACGACCACGCCTGCGAGCTGCGGCGTGAGCACCGCCAGATCGTCCTCGAAGTACGGCGAGTGCAGGGCATTGACCCGCAGGAATACCGGCAACCTGGGCGCGGCAGCAATCAGGTCACGCGCCGCGTCACGGGTGAGCGCCCGCGCCGCCACCTTGGCGGCGGCGGGCACGGCGTCCTCCAGATCAAGCGCCACGGCATCAGGCCGGTTCCGCGGCAGCTTGGCCACGAGTTCGGGACGGTTGCCGGGGGCGAACAGCAGTGAGCGTGGGCGGGCAGGATGGGCAGGGAGCACGGAGCGAGGATAGCGGGCGAACTGTGTCGCCCGGAATGAGGCCGCAGGACGTCGAGGTGGTTCTGCGGCCTCGCGGCGCTGGACTCTACTCCTCGTCCTTCGAGCCGGGCAGCGGCGTGGTGCGGGGCGGGCCACCGTCAATCACGCCCGAGCCCCCCACGCGCGGGCCCTTGACCTCACCGCCGGCGTCCAGGCTGGGGTCGGCGAGTCGCGTGGTGCCGTCCGGGTTCTCCGGGGTGATCACGCTGAAGTCGGAGAAACTGCCCGGCACGCCATCGTCGAAGCTGGGCTCATCGTTGACGTTGTTGGGCACGAAGTCGTCGCCGTAGGCCACGGCGTTGTCCAGCATCTCGCTGCGCAGCGACGGATCGATACCGTCGTCGTAGGCGATTCCGGCGCCAGCCAGGGCATCGCTGCCCGGACTGCCTCGGTGCCCGCCGGTCACGTCGCCGGACACCGGGAAGTCGTCCTCGGTGCCCTCCACCGCGCGGATCAGCTCGGCGTTCGACTGGACATCCTGGTTGGCGGGGTCGTCGGTTTCCGGCAACGAGTAGTCGGTGGTGGCCCCAGCACTCAGGCCCCCGCTTGGGCGCAGGGCCTCATCGCTGGGCTCCTGGCCGTCACGGTCGATGTTCTCGCTGGTGGCGGTCGCGTCGTCCCCCAGGCGAACCGCGAGCTCCGGATCACTGTCGGTGGTGGGGTCGGGATTGATCGGGTCGGTCATGGACTCCTCCTCGGAGGCGGCCCGGCGGGGCCACGTGTTCTCTCGATTAGAACGGACGGGGCCGCGGGGCTCCGTGAGGAGGAAGGCAACGGAAGTTGGCCCAGCCCTCAGGTGGGCGTGGGCGGGGCCATGACGCAACGCTTCGTGAACTGGCCTTGGCTGATTTCTTGCCGGGCGCCGCGCCTCCACCGTTCACATAGAGCGGAGGCCAGCAACCGGCACAGGAGGCAGTGATGGCAGAACAGATCCCGATGACGGCGGACGGCTACCGCCGCCTAGAAGAGACCCTGAACAGGGAGCGTGGGCGCCGTGACGAGGCCGTCGCCCAGATTGCCGCGGTGCGCGACGACACCAATGGCATCGAGGATCGGAACCTCGAGGTCTCCCAGATCGATCTCCAGAGCACCGAGGCCCGGGTGCTGGAACTCGAGGACGTGCTGGCCCGCGCGGTGATCGTGGAGGGTCACGAGGCCCTGGGCCTGGTCGAACTCGGCTCGGTGGTCGTGCTGCGCGACGAGACCCATGACCGGGAGATGCGGGTTCGGCTGGTCAGCGCCGTGGAGGTCAGTGCCCTGACCGACGGCGAGACTCAGGTGAGTGACGACAGCCCCGTCGGTCAGGCCCTGCAGGGGCGCCAGCAGGGCGACATGGTGGAGGTGGAGGTGGGTGAGAGAACGGCACGCTACCGCATCGAGGCGGTGGAGCCCAGCTGACCCCTGCCTAGCCGGGGCGCGTTGACCCGGCTTTGTTCCCCGCTCTACACTCCGCCCCATGATGGCGGCACGTACTGATGCGAATAACGATCCCCGGTAGGGGACGCCTCGCCGTACGCCGCGCCCCCGACCCCGCACAGGAGTCGGGGGCTTTGCAGTGAACTTTCCAAGGAGCCCTATGACCACCCCAGCTAGCACCCCGTCCCAAGCCTCCGGCGCTTCCGTCCACTCCCTGCCCCGCACCCTGACCCGCGACCTCGCCGCGCACGACGGCCAGACGGTGCGGCTTCAGGGCTTCGTGCACGCGCGGCGCGACCTGGGCGGCGTGCAGTTCGTGGTGCTGCGCGACGTGTCCGGCCTGACCCAGTGCGTGGGCAGCGGCCTGCACCTGCCGCTGGCGGAGAGCAGCGTGGAGGTCGTGGGCACGGTCAAGGCGCACCCCAAGGCGCCGGGCGGCTTCGAGGTGCAGGTCAAGGACTTCCGCGTGATCAGCGCGGCCGTGGAGGCCCCGCCGGTCGAAATTCCCAAGATGGAATGGAACGTCAACCCCGAGACCATGCTGGACTACCGCGTGGTCACGGTGCGCGGCCTGAAGGAGCGCGCGGCGCTGCGGGTGCAGGCCGAACTCGTCGCGGGCTTCCGCGACCACCTGATCACGGAGGGCTTCACCGAGATCAGCACGCCGAAGATCGTATCGGCGGGCGCGGAGGGCGGCGCGAACCTGTTTCCCATCGATTACTTCGGGCACCCGGCGTTCCTGGCGCAGAGCCCGCAGCTGTACAAGCAGATCATGGTCGGCGTGTTCGAGCGGGTGTTCGAGGTGGCGGCCGTGTACCGCGCCGAGGAGCACGCCACCAGCCGCCACCTGAACGAGTACCTGTCGCTGGACGTCGAGATGGGCTTCATCACGGACGAGGAGGACGTGATGGCGCTGCAAAACCGCGTGTTGGTCGCCATCATGGCCCGCCTGAAGGAACGCGCGCAGGCCGAGTTCACGCTGCTGGGGGCGACCATCCCGGAGGTGCCCGCGCACATCCCGCGTATTCCGCTGCTTGACGCCCGCGCGCTGGTTACGGAGAAGTACGGCCACCAGGTGGGCGGCAAGGACCTCGATCCCGAGGCCGAGCGCCTGCTGTCACAGCACTACGCCGAAACCGAGGGCAGCGACTTCGTGTTCGTCACCAAGTACCCGCGCGCGGCCCGGCCCTTCTACGCGCACCCGGACGCCAACCCCGACGGCACCCAGAGCAGCGAGATCACGCGCGGCTACGACCTGCTGTTCCGCGGCATCGAGATCACGTCCGGCGGGCAGCGCATCCACGACTACGGCATGCTGATGGACTCCATCGCGGCGTACAAGCTGAACCCCACGTCGCTGGAGGGCTACACCGAGGTCTTCAAGTACGGCATGCCGCCCCACGGCGGCTTCGCCATCGGCGCCGAGCGCCTGACCGCGAAGCTGCTGGGCATCAGCAACGTCCGCTACGCCCGCGCGTTCCCGCGCGACCGCCATCGCCTGACGCCGTAACGCTGAGGGGTGAAGGCCGAGGGGGGGCATCCGGTGGGGTGTCCCCCCTCGGCTGTGCTCTAGCCGTCCAGGGCGGCCAGTCGGGCCTGCACCATCCGCACGCCCGCGTCGTCCTCGGCGCTCTGGAGCAGGGCAATGGCCCGCTCGAAGTGGACGCGCGCCGCCTGCGGGTGCCCTGCGTGGACGCTCACCTCGGCGCGCTCGCGCTCGGCACGGCCCAGCGTTTCGGGGTCGTCCGGCCCGGCCAGCGTCTCGCACTCGTCCAGCACCGCGCGGGCGTCGTCCAGGCGGCCCAGCGTGCGCAGGCTCATGGCGCGCTCCAGGGCGCCGACCGCCCGCTCGTGCTCGCGCCCGGCCCCGGTGCCCAGCAGCGCGAGTTCCTCGTCCAGCAGCGCCAGGGCCGCCTCAGGGTTGCCGGCCAGGCGCTCGGTGCGGGCGAGCTGGTGCACGGCGATGTGCTCCCACGGATCGCCGCGGTGCGCGTCCCGCAGGGTCGTGAACACCTCGCGCGCGTCGTCGTGGCGGCCGGTCAGCGCGTACACAGAGCCCAGCGCCATCATGCCGGCCCGGGACACCAGCAGCTCCCGGTCGGCGCGCAGCGTGGCCTCGGCCTGCGCGTAGTCCTGGTCGTCAATGGCCGTCCAGACGGCTTGCAGCATGCTCCACTGTACGCGCGGCCTGCCCCACGTGCGTGAGGGACGACACCCACACAAAAAAACCGCCCGCGCCGGCGGACGGTCATGGCAAGCCCGGGGGTTCAGTGGTCGTGCATGTCGGGCGTGTGGGCATGCCCGTGGTCGAGTTCCTCGGCGGTGGCGTCGCGCACGCCGAGGACCGTGACCTCGAAGTTCAGCGTCTCGCCGGCCAGTGGGGGGTTGAAGTCCACCTGCACGGTGTCTCCGTTCACGGCCACCACGGTGAAGGGAATGACGCTGCCGTCCTCCGACTGGGCGTAGTACGTCGCGCCGATCTCCACATCGTCCTCAAAGTCGGTGCGGTCGAGGTCCTCGACATTGTCCTCGTCGCGCGCGCCGTAGCCGTCCTCGGGCGCCACGGTCACCTGGATGTGGTCGCCGGCCGTGTGGCCTTCCAGGGCACGTTCCAGGCCGGGGATGATGTTGCTGTGGCCGTGCAGGTAGGTCAGGGGTTCGCCGGGCTCACTCTGGTCGATGACCTCGCCCTGGACGGTGAGTTTGTAATCGAGGTCGACAACCTTGTCCTGTGTGATGTTCATGGGATCTCCGTTCGGGTGGGGAAGGGGGTGCAGCCCCCGGAGTGTACCCCCTGCGTCCGTGATCCGGCACGCCCCGCTTCGCTCATCCGGGGATCATCGGCCGGGGTTCAGCGAATCCGGAAGGTCCAGCCCACGCGGCCCGCGTCCGTGGCGAAGCTCACGCGCACCTGCGCGCCGGCCGGCAGCGGGCGCCGGGGCAGCAGCACCGCCGCGCCCTGGGCCGCCAGCACGTTCCGGCCCACCCGCGCGTCCGCCTCCGACACGCCCCGCACACGCTGCGGCGTGAGCACGCACGCGGCCACCGCGCGGCCATTCACCTTGAGCGCTGCGCTCCGGACCCGTGCTCCCGGTCCGAGCAGCAGAGCGATGGGCGCCCCGACCGGCGGCGCATACCCCGCGCATGACGCGGTGGGATCGGGCCACTCGGACGTCGCGGCCGTGCGGTACGGACTCACCTGCCCCGGCGCGGGAAAGCGCACAGGGTACGCTCCGCGCCCGCCCAGGCCGCGCCGCACGTCCAGCACGGCGGCTGCCCGGACACTGCCCCTTCCGTCCTGCGCTCGTCCCAGCGCCACCCGGGTCAGGCGCGGGTCGATCAGCTGCGGCAGGTGGAAGGCGCCCGTCGCCCAGTACGTGACCGCGCGCTCCAGACCGGAATCCCTCCGGGACGACACGTAGTAGTGGCCCGGCGCACAGGCCTCGCCCGCCGCCGAGCGGTACGGACTGGCCGGGTCCTCGCGGTGCTCGGCGCGGTCGGCGCGCACGAGGTACCCGGCGTGCGCAGCGCACTGGGTGTCCCACGCCGGCACGCGGCTCACCGTCGGCAGGCCCGCCAGCGCCCTCACCGCGTTCACCGAGCCGGACGGCGCGGGCCCGGCCGGCCGCGACGCCGGGGGCCGCTGCACCGGGGACGCCGGAACGGGCGCGTCGTCTACCGGCAGGGTGCGCGTCACGCTGTCCGGGGCGGGCAGGATGTCCGGCGGCGTGGGAACGGGCGCCGGCGCCGAGGGAACCCGTGCGGGGGGGAGGGGCAGTGGGGACGTCGGCGCCGGGGCCGGAAGAGCGACCGGGGGCGGAGGTGGCGGCGCGGCCTGCTGCCACGGCAGCCAGCCCCCGGCCCACAGGCCCCACACGCCGAGGCCGAACAGCACGGCGAACAGCAGCAGCGCGAGCAGCGCCCGTCGGATCATGTGCAGTCATGGTACGCACGGGCCGCGCGGCGCGGCCCGTGCCGGCGCCTATCCTGCCTTCATGACCGCGCCCACGCCCACCCGCGACTTCCCCATGCACGTCAGCGTCGAGGAGGCCCGCGCCATGCTGGCCGCGCTGCTGCCCGCGCCCGGCACCGAGACCGTGGCCCTGGACCGCGCGCTGGGCCGCACGCTGGCCGCGCCGCTGCCCGCCCTGGTCAGTCACCCCAGCGCCACCGAGAGCGCTCTGGACGGCATCGCGTGCAGCGAGGCGGACACCGTCGGCGCCGCGCCGGGTGCGCCGGCGCGGCTGCGGGTGGTGGGCGAGAGCCGCGCGGGCGCGCCCTTCACCGGCACGGTCGGGCCAGGCGAGTGCGCGCGCATCTACACCGGCGCCCCCATGCCCGCTGGCACCGACGCCATCTGCCCGGTCGAGGAGCTGGTGGACGACGGCCCGGACGTCCTGCTGCGCCGCGCCGCCAGCCCCGCGGACGTGCGGCCCGAGGGGGGCGACTTCCGGGCCGGCGACCCGGTAATGGCCGCAGGGCTGCACCTGAACGCGCCGCGCGTGGCCCTGGCCGCCGCGCTCGGGCACCGCGACGTGCCGGTGCGCCGGCGCCGGCGCGTGGCCCTGCTGAGCACCGGCGACGAGGTGGTCGAACCCGGAGAGCCCCTGAGCGCCGGGCAGGTGTACGACAGCAACCGCTACGGGCTGGCCGCCATGCTGCGCGAGAGTGGCTGCGACGTGCTGATGCTGGGCCACGCCCCGGACTCGCCGGACGCCCTGCACGCCGCCATCGAGCGCGCGGGCGGCGCCGACCTGCTGGTCACCAGCGGCGGCGTCAGCATGGGCAAGTACGACTTCATGCGCGACCTGCTGATCGAGCACGGCCGCGTGGCGTTCTGGAAGGTGAGGATGCGGCCCGGCGGCCCCGCGCTGCTGGGCGGGTGGCAGGGCCTGCCGGTGATCGGCCTGCCGGGCAACCCGGTCAGTTCGCTGGTGGTGTTCCACGTGATCGTGCGGCCCGCTCTGACCGGCCAGCCGGTGCAGGCCCTGACGCTGCGCGCCGCCACCCCCTTCCGCGCGCTGCCCGACAAGACCGCGTTCTGGCGTGGCGTGATCGACGGCGGACAGGTGCGCGACTATGGCAAGCAGGGCAGCGGCATCCTGCGCTCCCTGAGCGACGCGGGCGCCCTGGTGATCGTGCCCGAGGGCCAGCCCGTCGCGGCCGGCGACGACGTGCAGGTCGTGCTGCTCTGAAGCCGAGGTCAGGCAAGGACACGCGATTCCGGCACCACCCGCCCGCTTGAGCAGGAGGGTCTGCTTCCACGCCGGCAGACCTCCAGACGGGGTCCAGCGAGTCGCCGGGTGCAGAGGAGGGCCACCCCATGCTGCTCCTCGAGTCATCTTCATTTGTTCTTGATCCGGCCCTGACGGGCGGGCGGCACGCTACCCTGTGCAGTGCACTGAACAAATGTTCACCGGCGCAGAGCAAGTGTCAGACGTGCTTGCGCCACGGAGGTCGATCCATGCAACGATCCAGGCTGTGCGTCACCCTCGCCCTCATCGCCACGCTGCCCCTGGGCACTCCGGCCGGAGCGCAGACCGCTCCAGCTCCCCTGACCGTGCCGGGTGACCTGCGTCCGGACGCCCCCGAACTCGCCGCGCGCGGGCAGTACGCCGTGGGGGTCCGCACTCTGAACTTGGTCAACAAGGGCCAGCTCGACCTCGTGCATGCGGGCAAGGAGGGCACGGTGCCCACCTACGACCGTCCCCTGACCGTGGAGGTGTGGTACCCCGCGCCCGGCGTGAGCGGCGGCGGCAGCACCACCTACACCGACGTGCTCGGCAGCGGTCCCGGCGATGCCAAGCGGCCCAACACGCCCTTCCAGATTCCGGGCCGGGCCACCCGCGACGCGTCCGCCGTGCAGGGCGGCCCCTTCCCGCTGGTGATCGTGTCTCACGGGTATCCCGGCAGCCGCTACCTGCTGTCATACCTGGCCGAGAACCTCGCCAGCAAGGGCTACGTGGTGGCGTCCATCGACCACACCGACTCCACCCACGGCGACAAGGCCGCCTTCGCCAGCACGCTGCTCAACCGCGCGCTGGACGACACGTTCGTGCTGAACGAGATGGCCCGCCTGGGCGCGGCCGGCAGCGGCTCGTTCCTGAGCAACGTCGTGAATGCGAACCAGACGGGCATCGTGGGCTACTCGATGGGCGGCTACGGCGCGCTGAACGCGGCCGGCGCCGGGTATGGCCCGCAGATGGCGCCGCTGGTGCCCGGCGGCGCGTTTGCGCAGCGGCAGGTGGGGCGGTACACGGCCGATCCGCGGATCAAGGCGGTCGTCGCCTTCGCGCCGTGGGGCGGGGACGCCGCCGTGAAGGCCATCGGTGTGAACTTCGGCGGCAAGTACGGCTTCTGGGAGGACGCCGGGTTGCAGGCGCTGAAGGTGCCCACGATGTTCGTCGTCGGCGACCGCGACGACGTGGCCTTCTACGAGGGGGGCGTGAAGCCGCTGTTTGAGAACGCGGTGAACGCCGAGCGCTACATGGTCGTGTACGAGAACGCCTCGCACAACAGCGCGCCGAACCCTGCGCCCGCCGCGTCGTACGGCAGCTTCGACGACTACATGCACTACGCCGAACCCGCGTGGGATTCGGGGCGCCTGAACAACCTCAACCAGCACTTCGTGACCGCCTTCCTGAACCTGAAGCTCAAGGGCGAGCAGGCGGCCGCCGCGTACCTGAACGTGCCGGTCACGCACTCCAACGACATCAAGTTCAGCCGCAACGCCGACGGCACGCCCAAGGCCGACGACACCTCCTGGAAGGGCTTCAAGGACCGCACCGCGCGCGGCATCGAGCTGTACCACCTGCTGCCTAAGTGACGCTGCCGGAGTGACGGGGCAACGTTCAGGGCGCCTTGAGGCGATCATCAAGGTTCCCTGACGTGCGCCCGCCACACTGAACCATGGCCCCTGACCCCACGACCCCCGACGACCGCGACCCGCTGCCCGTGAATCCCACCCTGATGCCGCACCACGCGCCCGCGCCGGAGCACGGGTCGGCCGATCAGGGCCCCATCCCCGACCACCTGCCGGACGCGCCGGCCATGCTTCCCACCAGCACCGAGGGCCTGAGCAGTCAGGAGGTCACGGATCTGGTCGGCGGCGGCGACGCGTCCATCGTGGAGGCGAACGAGGCGCTGGAGCAGGCCGAGGGCGTTGATCCGGTCACGGAGAGCTGAGCCCGGGGACCGCCGCACCACATCCGCCGGAGACCAGCGCTTCCGGAGGATGTGATGGCCCGCCTGGGGCACTGCACTACCCTGGGCGCATGCTGTCCATTCCCGACGTCCGGGCCGCGTGTGCGTCACTGCCGCATTCGCACGAGACCTTCCCCTTCGGACTGACCACGCTGGTGTTCAAGGTCGGCGGCCCCGGCTGGTCCAGGATGTACGCGCTGCTCGGGCTGGACGACGACCCGCCTGCGGTGTCGCTGAAGGTGGCGCCCGAGCGCGGCGACGAACTGCGCGCCGCGTACGACGCGGTCTCCGGTGCCCCGCACCTGAACAAGCGCCACTGGATCAGTGTGCCGCTCGACGGCCGCGTGCCGGACGCCGTGGTGCGCGACCTGCTGGCTGCCAGCCACGCGCTGGTCGTCCGGGGCCTGACCCGCGCACAGCGCGCGGAGCTGGGCCAACGCGGAGCAAACCTGTGAGCCGGCGCGTGATCATCGGGGCCGGCGAGCAGCGCTGGGACGGCTGGGTGCCCACGCAGCAGGCCGAGCTCGACCTGCTCGATCCGGCCAGCTTCGCGGCGTTCTTCGGCGACGCTCGCGCCGACGCGTTCCTGTGCGAGCACGTCTGGGAGCACCTGACGCCGGAGCAGGCCGCGGTGGCCGCCCGCACCGCCTTCGAGTGGCTGAGGCCCGGCGGCGTGCTGCGCGTGGCCGTGCCGGACGGCCACCATCCAGACCCCGCGTACCGTGCCCTGGTCGCCGTCCACGGCCCCGGCCCCGCGCACGACCATTTCGTGCTGTACACCGTGGAGACCCTCACGCCCGTGTTCGAGGACGCCGGGTTCCGCGTGCGGCCCCTGGAGTGGTGGGACGCGGCCGGTACCTTCCACCACGTCCCCTGGCGCGTCGAGGACGGCCCGGTGTACCGCAGTCGGCGGCTCGACCACCGCAACGCCGCGTGGCGGGAGGGTCGGGGCGGACCGGGTTTCACCAGCGTGATCGTGGACGCCGTGAAGCCAGGGTAGCCAGCGCCCGCACCCCGGCCTCGTGCCGGTGCTCCGCAGGTAGAGGGCAGACGCCGCACATGCCAGCAGGGGCCGCGCGGGCTGAATCTGGCAGGTGACGGAATCGAGCCCGAAATTACGCTATTTACATAGCGGTGGAATCCGGGTAAGCTGAACGGTGAAGCGCACCACTATCCCATCCGAACGAGGTTCCCGCATGATCGTCGAAACCAAGCTCATCGGCCGCCGCACTCCGTTTGAACGCCGTCCCATCGACCTGCCGGACGGCCCGCACACCCTGCGCGGGCTGCTGACGCATCTGGTTCACCACGAGGTCGCCGCGTACCACGAGCGGCAGGCCGGCGTGGGCGTGCTGCGCGTCATGACCGAGCGTGAGCTTCAGGACGCCGTGGCCGGGGGCCGCGTGGCGGTGGGGCCGCAGGAACGCGGCGTGGCCGTCGGCGCCGAGGACGCCACCCGCACCGCCCTGACCGCCTTCGGGGACGGCCTGTACTACGTGTTCATCGACGACCGGCAGGTGTCCGAGCTGGACGCGCCCGTGGCCCTGCGCCCCGACAGCACGCTGCTGATCGTGCGCCTGACCGCGCTGGCGGGGGGCTGAGCATGGACGTTCAGGACCTCCTGCGCTCCTACGAGCATCCGTGGAAGGCGGAGTTCGAGACCCGGCTGGGGACACTGCCGCCCGGCATCGTCGCGGTCATCCGGGACCGATCGAACGGAGTGTCCACGGCAGATCAGGCCCTGACGGATCTCCTGCACACCAGCGACGCCGCCACCCGCCACGCCATCGCCGCCGCGTTCTTCCCGCACTTCCCGGACGTGGCGGCCCGCACGCTGGACGCCCTGCTGACGCGGCATCCGTACCCGCAGGGCTACGCCCGCCGCGCCTTCCGTGCCCCCGGCCACGTCCTGGCCGCGGCGCACGCGCACGCGTGGCTGTGGCAGACGTGGCACGTGACCCGCGAGTACCCCCAGCCCATCGAGTGGTTCGCGGTTCACGCGGGCCTGATGAACGCGTGGCAGTCGCACGGCCTGGGCGTGCTGCTGGGACAGGCGATCAGTGACGGCAACGAGCAGGTCTTCCAGATCCTGCGCGACACGGCCGGCACGCAGCACCCGGTCGCCCGCATGGGCCGGCACGTGCCCGCCGCCCTGTTGTCCAGCACCCGCGAGGACGCCTGGGCCCTGGCCGAGGGGCTGCTGCTCGCCGCCCAGCGTCAGGAGGGGCTGCGGCAGGTGATCCTGGAGACGGTGGACGAGGCCAGCCCGGACGCCTTCACGCGGACGCTGCGGCTGATCCTGAACGAGGACCTGCTGCGCTTCGCCGCCACGCTGCGGGCCGCGTGCGTGTGGTTCGGCCTGAACTTCGACGTGACCGACGTGAAGACCGTCCGGGGACTGCTCACCCACGCGCTGGCCTTCCTGGAGGACGCAGGGGCCGCCCGGAATGCCGTGGTGTCCGGCCCAGCCGTGGACGCCTACCTCGCCCTGTTCGTCCTGGGGATGCGCGACGCCGTGCAGGCCGCCGATGTGGCCCGCCCGCTCCTGACGGACGCCGACCCCGCCCGCCGAATGGCCGCCGCGCAGTTCCTGATGGAGGCCGAACTGCTGACCGACACGGATCGGCGCACGCTGCTGCTGGACGCCGACCTGCGCCTGGCCGCGCTGGCCGGGAACGCCGTGAACCGCTGGAGCACGGGCAGCTCCCTCTTCACCTTCGAGGAATACGAGACCTACGTCCTGCGCCTGCCGGACGCTGCGCGGCACGATCCGCTGCTGTTCCCGTGGATGGGGCACGTTCCCGTCCGCGCGGAGGCGCTCGATGCCCTGACCGCCCTGCGGGGCGAGCGGCCCTTCACGGCGCTGGCCCCACACCTGAGCGGCATGAGCGTCTACGGCAAGAGCGCGCTGCTGCGCCAGCTGGGCGAACACGCGAAGGCCCACCGTCTGGACGCGCCGACACGGACGCTGCTGCTCACGCTGCTCCAGGACCGCAACAGCAGCGTGTCGCAGGAGGCCGTGACCGTCATGGCCCACTTCACCCCGCATCCGGACGAGGTCGCCGTGGTGCAGACCCTCCTGAAGCGCAAGAGCGCCGACCTGCGCCGGGGCCTGATCCGCCTGCTGGCCGCGGACCCGGACACCGCGCAGGCGAGCGCCACGGCGCTGCTGGGCACCACGAACGCCGAGCAGCGCCAGGCGGGCCTGCAACTGCTGCTGGAGACCGGTCGCCCCGCGCCCGAGGGCTTCAGCCCGAAGTCTGTCACCGAGCAGACGCTGCTGGCCCGTCTGACCGACCCCGCCTCACAGGTCACGCTGCGCGACGGCCTGGGGCTGTTCGACCCGGCGGGCGTGACCCGGCCCACGCCGCCCACCGTGCGGGAACGCCCCTACCCGGCCGACCTGCAACGCGGCGCAGAGCTGCTGCGCTCGCTGGACGCCCTGATCGTCGCGCACCGCGAGACGCCCCTGACCGGCGTCGGCTGGGACGGACAGGAGACCACGCTGCTCGGCAATGTACGTCCGTGGCACCTCCGCCCGGGCCAGGACGGGCAGCCGATGCCCCTGCACGACCTGTGGCAGGGCTGGTGGCAGTCGCGCCCGGAGGCCCAGGACGGCGACCTGACCCGGATGCTGTGGACACTGTCGCACTTCGTGGCGCGGACGGACACGACGGCCGGCGAACTGAGCGAGGAACTCGGATCAGGCGGCGACCTGGACGCGGAACTGCTGGAGATCCTTGGCCTCGACCAGGACGATCTCGAGACGCTGGCGGACACCGACGCCGATGAGCAGGCCGAGCACCGGACGGCCGTGACCGCCGCGGAGGCCATCCAGAGCCTGCGCCGCCGGACGCTGCATTGCACGCTGGGGCCACTGGTCGCCCTGCGTCTGGAGTGCACCGATGTGGTGCGGGCCGTGGTCAGTTTCCTGCACGGCGAGTCCGCCACGCCCACCGACACGGACATGGCGCTGGACGCGTGGGAGACGGCGCTGTCGTACCTGCCGCTCGACGCCGAGGTGCACGTCGATCCGCAGTATTCGTGGCGCAGCCAGGATCCCCGCGACCTGCTGTCGCCGCTGCGGCCGTCCGGCGCGTGGACGACGTGGACACCGCAGCAGATACGTCGCCTGTGGACGCTCGGCGTGTACCAGGGCGCGGCCTTCCCGAAGCTGCCCCGCCAGCGGCCGGCCACCGCCCTGCTGCTGCACGCCTACGCCCAGGGCTGGGCGACCCGGAGCGACCTGTACGACCAGCTGATCGGCGAGCGCCCGGAGCGGCAGGGCCACTACTACGGCAACGATTTCGACGACCTGAGCGCCTACACCCGCCGCACCGTGAAGGCGGAGCTGCCCACCCACCCGGACTGGCTTGCCGCCGTGGCTGCTGTCCGTGACCGCGTGCTGGAGGTTGAACTCGGGCGCGGCGATCTGGAGACCCCCGCCACCCGGCCCGCCCTGGCCGTGAACAGCCTCCACGGCGCGGCGCTGGCCCTGCGCCTGCTCGCGGGACTGGGGAAAAATCCCCTGAAACGCGGCTACCAGGGCAACAACGAGAGCCGGGACGTGACCTTCAGCCACCTGATCCGGGTGTCGTTCCCGCAGCCCGGCGACACACCTGAGGGCCTGCGTGCCCACGCCCTGGCCCTGAACATCCCGGACGCCCGACTGCTCGATCTCGCCATGTTCGCGCCGCAGTGGGCGACGCTGGTGGCGGGAGCGCTGGGCTGGCGCGGCCTGCACGACGGCGTGTACTGGCTGCACGCCCACACCCGCGACAGCAACTGGAGCGTTCCCGCCGATGTCCGCGAGTCCTGGGAGGCCGAGATCAGCGAGCGCACTCCCCTGAGCGCCACCGATCTCACCGAGGGCGCGGTGGACGTGGCGTGGTTCCACCGCACCTACAGGGCGCTGGGCAAGGGACGCTTCGCCGCGCTGCTGGACGCCGCCAAGTATGCGAGCAGCAGCGGCGGCCACAAGCGCGCCGAGCTGTACGCCCGCGCCGTCCTGGGCGAGCTGGACGAGACCGAACTCCGCGCCCGGATTCACGGCAAGCGCAGCCAGGACGCCGTGCGGTCGCTGGGGCTGCTGCCCCTGGCCCGCGCGAAGGGCAAGGCCGCGAAGGCGCTGGAGGAGCGCTACCGCGTGATCAGCGACTTCCGGCGCGAGGCCCGGCAGTTCGGGGCACAGCGGCAGGCCAGCGAGCGCCTCGCCGCCGACATCGGCCTCCAGAACCTGGCCCGCACCGCCGGGTACACCGATCCGCAGCGCCTCGTGTGGGCCATGGAGGCCCGCACCGCGCCCGACTGGACACAGACCGTCACGGTGGAGGGCGTGGCCCTGGGCATCGCCCTGGCTCCTGACGGCGAGGCCAGCGTGACCATCCAGCGGGGTGACCGGTCCCTCAAGACCCTGCCGCCCGCGCTGAAAAAGTTGCCGGAGGTCGTCGCCCTGCGCAGCAGCGTCTCGGAGCTGAATGCCGCCCGGACCCGGATGCGCGCCGCCCTGGAGGAGGCCATGATCCGGGGCGACCACCTCCAGCCGCAGGAACTGCGCGATCTGGCGGCCCACCCCGTCATCGCGCCCATGCTGCGCGGGCTGGTGTGGATCGTGAACGAGGCGCACACCGGGTGGTGGGACGGTGACACGCTGCACACGCCCGGCGGCCCGCAGGCCATCGGGGATCATGCCCTGCGGCTGGCGCACCCGCACGACCTGTGTGTGGGTGGGCACTGGACGGCCTTCCAGGCGCAGGTCATGGATCAGGGCCTCACGCAGCCGTTCAAGCAGGTCTTCCGCGAGTACTACCCGCCCACTGCCGCCGAGCTGGGCGCCCGACGCAGCACCCGCTTCGACGGCCACCACGTCCAGCCCACGAAAGCCGCCGCCCTGTTCAAGACCCGGGGCTGGATCACCGTCCCCGAGGAAGGCGTCCGCAAGACGTGGCACGCCGAGGGCATCAACGTCTGGATCGACACCAGCCTGGGCTACGGCACCCCCGGTGAAGTCGAGGGCACCCCCCTGACCGCCGCGTACTTCGTGCCGCGCGACGGGCAGGAGGCCATGCTCCTCTCCCAGGTGCCGCCGCGCGTGTACAGCGAGACCCTGCGCGACCTTGATCTGGTCGTGTCCGTGGCCCACGTCGGCGGCGTCGATCCCGAGGCCAGCCAGAGCACCGTCGAGATGCGCTCGGCCCTGCTGCGCGAGACGCTGCGCCTGCTGACCCTGGACAACGTCCGCGTCATGAACGACCACGCCCTGATCGACGGCCACCATGCCCGCTACACCGTCCATCTGGGCAGCGGCACGGTTCACCGGCAGCCCGGTGGGTTCCTGTGCATCATTCCCGTACACAACCAGCACCAGGGGCGGCTGTTCCTGCCCTTCGCCGACCCCGATCCGCGCACGGCGGAGGTGATCAGCAAGGTGCTGCTGCTGGCCGAGGACCGCAAGATTCAGGACCCGACAATTCTGGAACAGCTGCGGTGAGGGCCTCGGCGTCGGCAGTGCGGTGGAGGTGCGGACGTCAGTGGCGTGACGGGCGAAGGCCTCCGCCCGTCACGCGAGCGGCGGCAGCCCTACCCGCTCACGGTACGCCGCGAACGGCCACGCCCGGCCGCCCCCCTGCCGCACCCACTCGACCCGGCCGGCTGCGTCGCGCTGGACGCGGAACGGCTCGCCCACCGCGCCGAAGCCCGCCTCGGCGGCCGGCACCAGCGTGTCCGTATCCCGCACGGTCAGTTCCGTGATGCTCAGCGCCGGATCGCCCAGCGGCACCAGCGACACCAGCCGGCCACCCAGCTCCACGAGGTCGAACACGCCCCAGTCGGTCGCGTAGCGGCCAGTGAAGGAGTCCAGCGGCACGCCCGGCGCATCGGCCTCCTTCCGCTCCGGCGCCGTGGTCGCCACATCGATCAGCTTCACGAGGTTCGTGGCCCACTCCGTGGCTGGGCCGCCCAGGCAGTTCGTGAGCACGGAGACCGACAGGCCGGACTTCGGGTCGAGCCACGACTGCGTGATGTGCCCTGGGAAGCCCCCGGAGTGCCCCAACAGCGGGCGCCCGCCGACCTCGTCGATGATGAAACCCAGTCCGTACCAGCGCCGCGACGGCCGCGTCACCTCCGACTCCTTGCGCTGCATCATGCGTTTGGACGCGTCGGAGAGCAGTTCCGTGCGGCCCAGCGTGTGCGCGGCGAGGTACGCGCTCACGTCCTCGGCGGTGCCGTAGAACCCCGTGGCCGCCGCCATCGCCCGCGTGTCGGTGGACGGCAGCACCCGCCGCGCGTCGTTCCCCAAAAGCCGTCCGCTGTGCCCCGCCGCGAGTTCGGGCTCGCGCCGCGCCGGCAGTTCCGGCCCCACGTTCGCCAGCCCCAGCGGCCCCGTGATGTGCCTCGCCACGAAGTCCTCGTAGGACTGCCCGCTGGCCGCCTCGATGATCAGGCCCAGCAGCGAGTAGCCCATGTTCGAGTACTTGAAGTACACGTTCGGCGCGAACACTGCCTCGGCGCGGCACAGTTCGATCAGCACGTCCCGTTCCGGGAAGGCGTGGAGCTGCTGCCAGTAATCGCTGTCCGCTCCGTCGCGGTTGATGCCGGACTGGTGCCCCAGCAACTCCCGCACGGTCAGCCCCGCCGCCGGCGACCCCTCCAGCTCCGGCAGCCAGCGCCCCGCCGTATCGTCCAGGCGCACCGCTCCGGCCTCGACCAGTTGAAAGATTCCGGTCGCCGTGAAGGTCTTGGAATGCGACGCGATGCGGAACAGGTGCCGGGTCGTCAGCGCCTCGCCCGTCGCCTCGTTCGCCACGCCCAGCGCGAAGGACGCGGCCAGCTCGCCGCCCACCCGCACCGCCACCTGCACGCCCGGCACCCGCGCCAGGTCACGCTGGAACTCCAGCCAGGAGGTGAGGTAGGGGGCCAGGGTACGCACGCTGTCGAGAAGGGACATGGTGGAACGGTAGCGCGTCCGTCTCTAACGCTGGCCGCGGTCCGGTCTGGCTGGACGGTGCGTGCGGGCTGCGAGCGGAACGCGGTGGAGGCGCCCCGGTCACCCAGGACGCCTCCGCCAGTCGCCTGTTCAGAACGCCGTGTCGAGTGCTCCCAGCGCCGCGTCCGCGTCCGTGATGCCGGCCTGGGCCATGTCGGGCCGCCCGCCGCCCTTGCCGCCGCCCGCCGCCGCGAGCTTGCCCACGAGCTGCCCTGCGTGCGCGCCGCGCGTGACGGCGTCCTTGCTGGCTTTCACGACCAGTCCCTTGTCTCCGGCGACCACGATCACGTCCGCACCGCTCTGGTCGAGGAGCTTGTCGGCGGCGGCGCGCAGGTCGTTGCCCTCGATGCCCGCGAGTTTCAGCGTGGCGACGCGGAAGCCGCCCAACTCACGGGTCTGGGCCGCGCTGCCGCCGCCGCCCATCTGCGCCTCGGCAAGCTGACGGCGCACGCCCGCGGTCTCCTTCTCGGCCGCCCGGAGTTGCGCCTGCAGACCGCTCACGCGGGCCTCAAGGGCGTCCGGGCTGGTGTTCAGCAGCGCGGCCGTCTTCGCGGCGGCGTTCAGGCGCTCGCGCACCCAGGCGGTCGCGGCCTCACCGGCCAGCGCCTCGACGCGGCGGACCCCGGCGGCCACGTTCTCATCGCCCAGCAGCACGAAGGCGCCGATGTCGCCGGTGCGGGTCACGTGTGCGCCGCCGCACAGTTCCATGCTGCTCACGGTCTGCCCGCCGTAGTCCACGCTGCCGCCCACGCTGACCACGCGCACGGTCTCGCCGTACTTCTCGCCGAACAGCGCGGTCGCGCCGGCCGCCTTGGCCTGGGCAATGGGCATCTCCTGCCACGACACCGGGAAGTTCGCGCTCACCCAGCGGCTCACCAGGGTTTCCACCGCCGCGATCTCGTCGGCGCTCAGGGCCGCCCCGTGCGAGAAGTCAAAGCGCAGCCGGTCGGCGGCGACCAGCGAGCCCTTCTGCGCCACGCCGCTGCCCAGCACCGCCCGCAGGGCCGCGTGCAGCAGGTGCGTGGCCGTGTGGTGCCGCTGGATGGCCTGCCGCTCGCCGGACACCACGCCGCGCACCGCCGTGCCGTCGCGCAGCTCGCCGGACTCGACCTCCACGTCGTGCAGGAACACGCCCTGGGGCGTCTTGCGGGTGTCGCGCACCACGGCGCTGCCGCCGTCCCACTCCAGGCGCCCGGTGTCGCCGACCTCGCCGCCGCCCTCGGCGTAGAAGGGCGTGCGGGACAGCACCACGGTCGCCTCCGACCCAGCGGGCAGGTGGCTCAGGCGTTCGCCCGCGCCGACCAGCGCCACGACCTCACCGTCCGCCTGAAGGTGGTCGTAGCCGACGAACTCGGTGGGGGAGAGGCCGTCCAGCGCTTCCAGATTCCCGCCGAACAGCTCGGACTTGCCGTATTTGCTGCCCGCCCGCGCCACGTTCTGCGCGTTTTCCAGGCTCTCCGCGTACCCGGCCTCGTCCACCGTGATGCCGTATTCCTCGGCGATCTCCTTGGTCAGATCGACCGGGAAGCCGTAGGTGTCGTACAGCACGAAGGCGTCGTTGCCGGACAGGACCGAACCCTTCTCCAGGCCCGACAGCAACCCGCCCAGCCGCTGGATGCCGCCCTCGAGCGTCTTCAGGAAGCGCTCCTCCTCGGCCTTTACCGTCGCCTCGATCTTCGCGCGGTTGTCCTTGAGTTCCGGGTACGCGTCGCCCATGCGCTCGACCACGATGGGCACGAGCTTGTACAGGCTCGGCTCGCGCAGGCCCAGCAGGTACGCGTGGCGGCATGCACGGCGCAGGATCTTGCGCACCACGTACCCGCGCCCGGTGTTGCCCGGCTGGCTGCCGTCCGCCACCACCATGCTCACGCTGCGGAGGTGCTCGGCCACCACACGGTGTGACACGCTCTGCGGCCCCTCGTAGGGCTGGCCGCTCAACTCGGCGACCTTCGCCACGATGGGCGCGAACACGTCGTTCGAGTAGAAGTCGTACACGTCCTGCACGACGGTGGCAATCCGCTCCAGGCCCATGCCGGTGTCGATGTTCTTGAACGGCAGATCCTTCAGTACCGGCGTGCCGTCCGGCAGGGGTTCCTGACGGTCGAACTGCGGGAACACGCAGTTCCAGATCTCCAGAAAGCGGGCGCTCTCGCGCGTATCGGCGTACTCGGCCCAGGTGTCGTCACCGTACTTCGGCCCCCGGTCGTAGAAGATCTCGCTGCACGGACCGCACGGACCGTTCGGGCCTTCCTTCGGCGCGTCCGCCGGCCAGAAGTTCTCGTCAGCCCCGAAGCGCAGGATGCGTTCCGGCGGCAGGCCGTTCTCCTGCGTCCAGATGGTGAAGGCCTCCTCGTCGTCCTGATAGATGGTCGCGTACAGGCGCTCCTTGTCCAGGCCCATCCACTCGGGGCTGGTCAGGAACTCCCACGCCCACGTCAGCGCCTCGCGCTTGAAGTAGTCGCCGAAGCTGAAGTTGCCCAGCATCTCCAGCAGCGAGCAGTGCCGCAGCGTGCGCCCCACGTTCTCGATGTCCCCGATCCGCAGGCACTTCTGCGCGGTGGTCACGCGCTTGCTCGCCACGCCGTCGAACACGGCCGGGGCGCCCATGAACTGCTCTTTGAAGGGCTGCATGCCTGCCACGGTAAAGAGCGTGGTGGGGTCCGGCGCGACGGTGCTGTAGCTGGGCAGACGCAGGTGCCCCTTGCTCTCGAAGAAGTGCAGGTATTTCTCGCGGATGTCGGCGGTGGACAGCGGGCCAGTCATAAAGAACAGTCTAGCGCGGGGTGGGGAAGGCGGGGATGGTGGGCGGGAAGGTGGGTGCCTGCGGCGCGGCCCCACCCCCGGAGGGGCGGGGGGAGCAGCGCTGCGCTGGGCAGGTGGTCGCCATGCCGCTCGAGCTGGCCTAACACGGGGTCTCGTTGTCGTGGGGCCGCGTCCCCGCTCCGGGGATTGTCGCCGTCACCGCCCGCGCGCTTCGCGCACGATGGCTTTTGGTCAGTCGCAATGTGGGACGCTTCAGTTGGTGGCTCGGGCCTCGGCTTTACGGCAGGGACTTCGGTTACAACGCGATAGCCCTCTCACCCGGACAGGCGGAGGGCCATCACCGTGTTTGGCTACCAGACCTTCAGCGCGCTCTGCGCGTTTCAGTCCATGTCCACGGCCCACCACGCTTCGCGCTGGGCGGCCAGGCGGGCGCGGGGGTCGCCGATGGAGGCCAGGGCGCGGGCCAGGCCCTGCCAGTCGGGTTCGCTCATGGGGTCGATGGCCAGGGCGCGCTGGTGGAACTGGGCGGCGTCCTTGGCCTTGCCGGCCGTGGTCGCGGCCTTCGCGGCGATGCCGAGCAGGCTGAACTGCTTCTGCTCCAGGCGGGCGCGCACGTCGTCCACCCACGGCGAGTCCGCGCCGGGCAGGAAGTTGCCGTACTGGCCGATCAGTTCGCGCATCTCCTCCAGGCCCAGCGTGCCGGCCTCGGCCTGCGCGGTCAGGAGTTCAAAGCGCTGCACGTCGTACTCGGGGTTCAGGTCGCCGTTCAGGGCGTAGCGGCGGTTGGCGCTGACCACCGCGTCGTTGCTCAGGGACCGGCGCAGGCGGTGCAGGGTGGTGTGGAACAGCGAACTGGCGCGCGCCTCGTCCTTCTCAGGCCACAGGGCTTCAGCGGCTTCCCAGGACGTGACTTCCTTGTGCTCCAGCAGGTAGAAGAACAGTTCCAGCGCCTTGCGGCTCACCCACGACACCGGCGCGCCCTGCCACACGACCTGCGCGGTGCCCAGGCCCTTGGCCTGCATGCCGCTCTCGCCCTGGAGCGTCAGACCCGCGCGCCGCAGCCGGGCGTCCACGGCGGTGGTCAGGTCGGCGGGGGTAAACGGCTTGGGCAGGTAGTCGTCGGCGCCGAGGTTCATGCCGCGCCGCACGTCGCCCCGCTCGGCGTGGCTGGACAGCAGCATGAACGGTACGCTGGCAAGCTGCTGGTTCTCGCGGATCTTCTCCAGAAATTCCAGGCCGGTCATGTACGGCATGACCACATCGCTGATCACCAGGTCCGGCGTGAAGACCTTCAGGAGGTCAAGGGCCTCGACGGGGTGGCTGCTGGTGCGGACCTCGTGCCCGGCGCGTGAGAGGATCACGCTCACGAGCTTCAGGATGGCGGCGTCGTCATCCACGACCAGTATGCGGGGCATGAGGAAAGTCTAACAGGATCGCGGCCCAGGTGAGGACGCCCGTGTGGGCAACCCACGCCGTCTGCGACGTGTCCGGCCGCGCGGCGTGCCCTACCCTGTGGCCATGACCGCCCTCCTGACCGTCATCCACGCCCGTACCCTCACCCTGGACGACGCGCAGCCCGAGGCGCAGGCCGTGCTGGTCGGCGCCGGCCGCGTCCTGGCGGTGGGCAGCGCCGACGAGCTGCGCGCCGTAGTGCCGCGCGCTGAGGTGCTCGACCACCGCGACCTGCTGCTCACACCGGGCCTGTGCGACGCGCACATCCACCTCGTCATGTACGGAGCGTCGCTGGGTGAAGTGAATCTCGCCGGAGCGCGCAGCGTGGCCGAGGTGCAGGCGAGGGTGGCCCAGCGCGCCGCGACCACGCCCGCCGGCACGTGGATCCGCGGGGGCGGCTTCCTGCTGTCCGAACTCGGCCTGACCGGGTACCCGCCCGCCACGCTGCTGGACGACGTGAGCCCGCACCACCCGGTGCTGCTGTATTCCCGCGACCACCACATGACGTGGGTGAACTCTGCGGCCCTGCGCGCCGCCGGCATCACCGACACCACACCGGACCCGGAGGGCGGCAAGATCGTGCGCCCGCTGGGCTGCCTGCTGGAGGGCGCGTCGGACCTGGTGGCCGCCTGCCTGCCGGACCCCAGCGACGCCGAGTGGCTGGCCCACGCCAGGGCCGGCGCCGACGACCTCGCGGCGCGCGGCTTCGTCAGCGCCCACACCATGGCCTACGAGGAGATCGGGGCGCCGCGCGCCCTGCAGACTCTCGCGGCGCGGGGCGAGCTGCCGCTGCGGATCTGGGCGTGCCTGCCGCACCAGCGGCTGGAGCACGCGCGCGACCTGGGGCTGGCGGGCAGCGCGGGCGGGCGGTTCCAGTGGGGCGGCGTCAAGTTCTTCGCGGACGGCGCCCTGGGCAGCCGCACCGCGTGGCTGCACGCGCCGGGCTTCGCGGACGGCTCCGGCACCGGCATCGCCCTCGACCCGCCGGAGCTGATCGTGGAGCGCGGCCGCGAGGCGATCGCGCTGGGCCTGACGCCCGTCACGCACGCCATCGGCGACCGGGCGAACACCGAGGTGCTGGACGCCTACGACCAGCTCCGCGCCGACGCGGACGCGCGGGGCGTGCGCCTGCGGATCGAGCACGCCCAGCACCTGCGCCCACAGGATGTCCCGCGCTTCCGGGGTCTGACTGCCAGCGTGCAGCCCATCCACCTCCAGGCCGACGGCCCGATGATCCGCAGCCTGCTGCCGCATGTGGAGGCCAGCAGCTACGCCTTCCGGGCGCTGCGGGACGCCGGGGCGGTGCTCGCCTTCGGCAGCGACGCGCCGGTGGCGCCGCCGGATGTCCGCGCGACCTTCGCCGCCGCCGTGACCCGCGTGGACGATGCTGGCGAGCGTCTCGCGCCCGGCGAGGCCATGACCGACCTCGACGTGCTGCGCGCGTACACCCGTGGCCCCGCCATAGCCGCCGGCTGGCACGACGAGGGCGTCATCCGGCCTGGCGCGCGCGCGGCCTTCACGCTGTGGGACAAGTTGGGCGGGAACGCGCGGGCGCTGGTGTTCTAGGTGTTCACGGCGCGCTCCACTCGCCCCGCAGGCAGCGCAGCCTCACCTCCAGGCGCCGCACCGGCACCAGCACGGCCGCGCCCCACGCCCACACCGGCCCCTCCTCGGCCGCCGCCCGCTCGATCACGGTGCCCACCCGCGCCCAGTCGTGATCCGTGCCGCAGCCGGCCACCCGCAGCGCCGCCAGCAGGTCGCCGCGGATGTGCTCGTCCACCATCGCCACGCCGCAGGTCAGCGGCCCCATGAGCGGCCCCGCGCAGCCGGCGGCCACGACCGGCCACCCCCCGCCCTGCGCCAGAAACCCCCCGATGAACAGCGGCACCGTCCGCGTAAACCACGCGGGATCGTCGAACGCGGCCAGATCCGTGCAGCCCAGCGCCAGCACCCGCTCCTGAATCCGCACGAACGGCTCCTCGTTCGGCGTGGCGAGGGGCAGTCGCGCGGCCAGCGCGGTCCGGGTGGCCGCGCAGGCGTCCGGCGGGCCGGGCGACACCGCCTGGGCGCCGCTCCAGCCCAGCGCCGCGGCCGCCAGCACGGTCAGACCCAGCCCGGCAGTTGTCCGCAGGCCCCGCACCTCCGAACGGTACTGCACGGAGAGAGGCCCCGGAGCGTCGTGCTCCGGGGCCTATGACTTGAACCGCGCTCAGCCCTTCACGACGATGTTGATGATCCGGCCCGGCACATACACTTCCTTGACGGTGTCCTTGCCCTCCACGAAGCGGGCCACGTCCGGGTTCGCGCGGGCCGCCGCCATCGCCTCGTCCTGGGTGGCCGCCCTGGAGATGGTGACCTGTCCGCGCACCTTGCCGCTCACCTGCACGCCGATGGTGATGGTGTCGCGCGTGGCGGCTGCCTCGTCCACGGCGGGCCACGACTGCGTGTGCACGCTGCCCGGCTGCCCGCGCTGCGTCCAGATCTCCTCCGCGATGTGCGGCACCAGTGGCGCCAGCATGCGGCCGAAGATGTCCAGCGCCTCGTCCCATGCGGGCGTGCCGAACACCGGCGCGCGTTTGGCCTTCACCAGCGTGTTCGTCAGTTCCATCAGCGCGGCGACGATGGTGTTGAAGCTCAGGCGCTCGAAGTCTGCGCCGACCTTCTTCAGGGTGCTGTGCACCGCGTAGCGCAACTCGGCCTCGGTCACGGTCTCGGCGGGGCCGCTGCTTCCGGTCTCGAAGTACAGGTTCCACACGCGGCTCAGCCACTTGGCGGGGCCGTTGATACCCTGCGGGTCCCACGGGCCGCCCAGTTCCCACGGCGCGATGAACATCAGGTAGGTGCGCACGGTGTCGGCGCCGTACTCGCGCACCAAGTCGTCCGGATCGACGACGTTGCCGCGCGACTTGCTCATCTTCTCGCCGTCCTCGCCCAGGATCATGCCCTGGTTGCGCAGCCGCGCGAAGGGTTCGCTGTGCGCGGTCAGACCCATGTCGCGCATCACCTTGATCCAGAAGCGCGAGTACAGCAGGTGCAGGATCGCGTGCTCGATGCCGCCGGTGTACAGGCCCACCGGCATCATGCCGTCCTTGGCGGGATCGAAGGGCGCGGTGTCGTCGTGCGGGGACAGGAAGCGGTACATGTACCAGCTGGAGTCCACGAAGGTGTCCATGGTGTCGGTGTCGCGCTCGGCCGGGCCGCCGCACACGGGGCAGGTGGTGCTCAGCCACGCCGTGTCCAGCTTCAGTGGGCTCTGGCCGCCCGGGGTGAAGGCCACGTTGTCCGGCAGCCGCACGGGCAGCTGGTCCTCGGGCACCGGCTGCGCGCCATGCTCCGGGCAGTACACGAAGGGAATGGGCGTGCCCCAGTAGCGCTGCCGGGCGAACAGCCAGTCGCGCAGGCGGTAGGTGGTCTTCGCGCGCGCGATACCGCGCTCCTCCAGCCGCGCGACGATGCCGGCGATGCTCGCCTTGCCGCCGCTCAGGCCGTCGAACTCGCCGGAGTTCACGATGCGTCCCTCGCCGGTGTAGGCCTCGGCCGCGTCCGCCGCCATCGGCTCGGCACCGTCGGGGCGGATCACCTCGCGGATGTCCAGGCCGAAGCGCCGGGCGAACGCGAAGTCACGCTCGTCGTGTGCCGGCACCGCCATGATCGAGCCGGTGCCGTACGTGACCAGCACGTAGTCGGCCACCCAGATCGGCAGCTGGTGCCCGGTGATCGGGTGCGTGGCGTACGACCCGGTGAACACGCCGGTCTTCTCGCCCTCCTGCTGGCGCTCGACGTCCGTCTTGCGCCCGGCGGCGGCCACGTACGCCTCGACCTCGGCCCGCTGCTCGCCCGTGGTCAGGGCCGCCACCTTGGCGTGCTCGGGGGCCAGCACCATGAAGGTCGCGCCCATCAGGGTGTCCGGGCGGGTCGTGAACACGGTCTCTTCCCCCGCCGGCGTGTCGAAGGTCACCTCGGCGCCCACCGACTTGCCGATCCAGTTGGTCTGCATGAGCCGCACCTTCTCGGGCATGTCGGTGTCCGCGAAGTCCAGCAGCTCGTCGGCGTAGTCCGTGATCTTCATGTACCACTGGCTCAGGTTGCGCCGCTCGACCGCGGTGCCGCAGCGCTCGCAGCGGCCGTTCACGACCTGCTCGTTCGCCAGCACCGTCTGGTCTTTGGGGCACCAGTTCACCGGGCCGTCTTTCTTGTACGCCAGGCCGCGCTTGTAGAACTGAATGAAGAACCACTGGTTCCAGCGGTAGTACTCGGGGTCGCTGGTGGCAAAGCGGCGGCTCCAGTCGATCATGGTGCCCATGCGCTGGAACTGCCCGACCATGTACTCGATGTTCGCGTATGTCCACCCCGCGGGATCGACGCCGTTCTTGATCGCCGCGTTCTCGGCCGGCAGCCCGAAGGCGTCGAAGCCCATCGGGAACAGCACGTTGTAGCCGCGCATCCGCAGCCAGCGCGCCCGCGCGTCCGGCGCCACGTTCGCGTACCAGTGCCCGATGTGCAGGTTGCCCGACGGGTACGGGAACATGGTCAGCGCGTAGAACTTCTCGCCCGGCGCGTTCTCGTCGAAGGTGTACAGCCCGGCCTGCGCCCACGCGTCCTGCCACTTCTGCTCGATGGCGTGCGGGTTGTACCGCTCCATACGCGGCTCGGGAATGCTAATGGGACTCGCTTCGTTGGTGTGGGTCATGGGGAACTCCTTGGAACCGTGAGGTCAAAAAAACGCCCCGGCACGGGGCCGGGGACGCTCGAACGCAGCCTGTGGCTACTCGAGTCGTCCCCAGGTGCGAAGCGCAGAGCGGATCATGGCTCCAGTTTAGCCCATGATCGCCGGGCCTGCATCCGCCGTCCGGACCATCACCCCAGCCGCAGCCACAGGGCGATCAGGCCGACCAGCAGCACGGGCGGCGTGAGCACCAGGCCGGCGCGCAGGTACTCGCCCCAGGACACGCTCAGGCCGCGTCCCTTCAGCACGTGCAGCCACAGCAGCGTGGCGAGGCTCCCGATGGGCGTGAGCTTCGGCCCGATGTCTGCGCCGACGACCGCGCCGTACACCAGGGCCTGCTGCGCGTGTCCGCTCACGCCGCTGCCCTGGATGCCCAGGATGGCGGTCAGCAGGGCCGGCAGGTTGTTCAGGCCGGCGCTGAGCCCGGCCACACTCAGGCCCGACGCGAGGACGGCCGGCAGCGTGCCGTGTGCCGCCCAGCCCGCCAGCCACGCGCCGTACGCGCCGGTCACGCCTGCGCCGCGCAGGCCGTACACGACCGTGTACATGGCGAGGCTGAACGCCACGACGTTCCACGGCGCGCTGCGCAGCACCGCCCGGCTTCCCACGTTCCCGCTGCGCGCGGCGACGATCCACACGATCACGGCGCAGGTGCCGACCACGGCGCTCAGGGGCACGCCGTGGCCCTCGGCCAGGAACGCGCCCGCCAGCAGCAGCGGCGTGACCAGCCACCCGGTACGGAACACGCCCCAGGACTTCACGGCGCTGGCGGGGTCCGGCAGGGCCGTGAGGTCGTAGCGGCGGGGCAGCGTCCGGCCGTACACCAGCAGCAGGGTGCCCAGGCACGCGAGCACCACCGCGGCGTCCACCGGCAGCATCACGCCCGCGTAGGGGCCGAAGCCCAGCCGGAACGCGTCGGCGGCGATGATGTTGGTCAGGTTGCTGACGGTCAGGGGCAGGCTCGCGGCGTCCACCACGAAGCCCACCGCCAGGGCGACCGTCAGGGTCGCGGCCCGGTTCAGCTCCAGCAGCGCGGCGAGTTCCAGCACGATGGGCGTGAGGATCAGCACCCCGCCGTCGTTGGCGAAGAGGGCCGCGACCACCGCGCTGAACACCACCAGCAGCGCCAGCAGCCGCCGGCCGCTCCCGCCGCCCCAGCGCGCCACGTGCAGGGCTGCCCAGCGGAACAGGCCCGCCGCGTCGAGCAGCAGGCTCAGCACGATCAGGCCCACCAGGCTCAGGGTGGCGTTCCACGTGGCATGCCACAGGGTGGGTAGGTCGCCCAGGTGCACCACGCCGGTCGCCAGGGCTGCCAGCGCGCCCAGCGTGGCCGCCCGCGCCGGGCCGATCCCAAGGGGCCGCCAGATCACCACGGCGACGGTCAACAGCACGAGCAGGATCGCGAGCATCGCCCGCACCCTAGCGGGCAGGGTGGGGGCGGCTCCACTGCCACCTATCCAAGCCCGCTCGAAATCGCGGTTGTCAACCACAGATGAGCCGCGCGTGCGTGGCGCATCACCCTACAGTGGTCTATGACCGAAATCCGGGCACTGACTGGCATCCGGGCGATCGCGGCTCTGTGGGTGGTCCTGCACCACTATTACGAGTTTCTCGTGAAGCTGTGGCCGCCCCTGACCGTGATCGAGCCCGTCGCCGCTGGCGGCCGGCTTGGGGTGGAGCTGTTCTTCACGCTGTCGGGGTTCATCCTGACCTACACCTACGTGGACAAGTTCCGTGTGCCCACGGTGCCCGAGTACAAGCGCTTCCTGAATGCCCGCTTGGCGCGTCTGTATCCGGTACATCTGATGTGTCTGGCCGGGCTGGCGGTCATCGTTGCGGCCGGTCATCTGCTCCACCTGAACCTCAGAACCGGTGACATGTACACGCTGTCCGGCCTGCTCGCCAGCGTGTTCCTGGTGCAGGCGTGGGGTGACCATGCCTACGCGACGTGGAATTTCGTCGCGTGGTCCGTCAGCGCCGAGTGGTTCGCTTACCTGACGTTCCCGCTCACGGCCCTGTTGTTCTGGCGGGTCCGGACCATGTGGAGCGCGGTGCTGATCGCCGCCGTCGCGCTGGTCGTGACCATCATGCTGTTCCAGTACGGCGGCCTGTCGGCGGTGAGCCCTTTCGATCACCGTGGCCTGCTGCGGATCATCGGGTGCTTCCTGGCGGGCGCGATGATGTACTGGCTGTACCGGCACGGCGTCGGCCGCACGTGGGCCTGGTCGGTGCTGGTGCCGGTGAACGCCCTGCTGATCATCGTGGGCCTGTACGTCACCTCGGCGGCCACGGCGACGCTGCCTTGGTTCGCGCTGCTGATGCCGACCCTGATCCTGGGGCTGGCGTGGCATGACCGCGGCGCGCTCACGACCCGTCCGGCGCTGTACTGGGGCCGCGTGAGCTACTCGCTGTACATGACCCACCTGATCGTCAAGCAGGTCGTGGGCGAGGTGCTGCCGCCGGAGCGCTTCATGGGCAGCGTGGTGGGCTCGGTCGTCGGCACGCTGGTCTACCTGGTGCCGGTCGCGGTCGTCGCCATGCTGATGTACCACGTCGTCGAGGAACCGGGCCGGCGCCTGATCCGCCGTGTCGGATCACGGCGTGTGCAGCCGGCGGTGGCCAGCTGAGCCCCGGCCCCGCGCGTCACGGCGCGGGGGTCATTCCTGGCTGGTGATAAACGGCAGGTTGCGGTCGTACTGCGCGCGGTCCAGGCCGTAGCCGTACACGAAGGCGTCGGGGATGGTAAAGCCCAGGTACTCGACGGGCACCTCGACCTTGCGGCGGCTGGGCTTGCTCAGCAGCGCGGCGACCTTCAGGCTGGCCGGGCCGCGTCCCTCCAGGTACTGGAGCAGGTAATTCATGGTGATGCCGGTGTCCACGATGTCCTCGACCAGGATCACGTGGCGGCCCGACAGCGGGAACTGCAGGTCCTTGACGAGCCGGACCTCGCCGCTCGACTGCTTGGCGTTGCCGTAGGAGCTGGCCTGCAGGAAGTCGATGGTGCACGGCACGCCCAGCGCCCGGACGAGGTCCGCGTGGAACATGAACGCGCCGTTCAGCACGCAGATCAGGTGAGGTTCGCGGCCGTGGTAGTCGTCGCGGATCTTCGCGGCGAGCTCGTGGATACGGGCCTGGAGCTGCTCCTGGGTGATCTGGACGGGGCCGGTGCCGGGCGTGAGGCTCATAGGGGTCTCAGGCTAACATGCGGCCCCACGCGCTGGCCGGCGCCGCCCGTATACTCCGGCGCATGACGGGCCTGCCGAAGCTGAACCTGGAGAGCGTCCCCGGTGTGCTCGGCCGCATCGTGGCGGAGCGGGCCGCCGACTATGCGGACGTCAGCGCGGACGTGGGGCCGGCGCGCCCGGCGGCCCGGCGCTTCGAGGCGGCGCTGGCCGGGCCGGGCCTCGCGCTGATCGCGGAGGTCAAGCGTGCGAGCCCCAGCCAGGGCGCCATCGCGCTCCTCGACCCGGCGCAGGCCGCGCGGGCGTACGAGGTGGGCGGCGCGGCGGCCATCTCGTGCCTGACCGAGCCCCGCCACTTCGACGGCAACGCGCAGGCGCTGCTGGACGTGGTCGCCGCGGTAGACGTGCCGGTGCTGCGCAAGGATTTCGTGGTGCACCCCGCCATGCTGCGCGAGGCGGCCGAGTGGGGCGCGTCGGCGGCGCTGCTGATGGTCAGCGTGCTGCACGACGCGACCGGCGCGTACCTGGAGACCGCGCACACCCTGGGTCTGGACGCCCTGGTGGAGGTGCACAGCGAGCGCGAACTGGACATCGCCCTGGAGTGCGGCGCGCGGATCATCGGCGTGAACAACCGCGACCTCACCACGCTGCACATCGACCTGAACGTCAGTCCGCGTCTGATCCGCCGGGCGCGAGACGCGGGTTTCGCGGGCGTGCTGGTGGCGGAGAGCGGCTACCGGACCCCCGCCGACCTGGACACCGTGCGCGAGCTGGCCGACGCCGTGCTGGTCGGCACCAGCCTGGCGGGCAGCGGCGACCTGACGCGGGCGGCGCGTGACCTGATGGCCCCAACCTGATGACCGGGTGAGGTCACACCCCCGGCGACCCTCAACTTTGTGTGGGCGTTCGTTCAGACGCGACTGCCTACACTGGGAGGGATGACCACCGCCGTGCCCTCTCCGCCCCGCCACCTGCGCTGGGTGATCCTCGCTGTGGCGCTGCTGCTGCTGCTGGGTGTGGCGATGGTGCCGGACGTGCGGGACTTCCTGGCGCGCGGATATGCGGCGCTGCGCTCGACCGATCCGGCGGTCACGCACGCCTTCGTGGACTCGCTGGGATGGGCCGGACCGCTCGCGCTGGTGGCCGCGTTCATGATCCAGGCGGTGCTGCCGGTGCTGCCCGCCGTGTTCCTGATCGCCGTGACGGCGCGCGCGTACGGGCCGGTCGAGGGCTTTTTCATCGTGTACGCGGGCACGCTGCTGGGCGCGGCGGCCGGATACGCGCTGGGACGCGGCGTGGGCGACACGCTGGTGCGGTTGCTGGCAGGCGAGAAGGGGCAACGCAAGGCCCAGGCCTTTGCGGAGCGTTACGGCATCCAGGGCGTCCTGATGATCCGCCTGATGCCGGTGCTGTCCTCGGACGTGATGAACCTGGTGGCGGGCGCGGCGCGGATGGGCTTTCGGCCGTTCATGCTGGCCACGGCCGCGGGCGCGCTGCCGGTCACGGCGCTGGTCGTGTGGCTCAGCGGCAACACGCACCGCCTGCTCGTGGGACTGGTGGTGCTGTCGGCCGTGGTGGGCGGGGCGGCCCTGACGCGCTGGCTGCTGGCCCGCCGCGCGGCCCGGCGCACGCGGCCGCCGGTCGGGTAAACTGCGGGGAACCCCGTCCGGCTTGGCCGGGCGGCGGACCGCTGGGAGGGTCATGACGGACAGCAACAGGGGCGCTGCGGCGTCGGCGTATGAACGCGCGGGCGTCAGCATCGAGGCTGGGCACCGCGCTGTGGAACTGATGAAGGGCGCGGTGGCCCGCACGCACACCCCTGCCGTGCTGGGGGGCCTGGGCGGCTTCGGCGGACTGTTCCGCGCGGCTTTCGGGGACATGGTGGACCCGGTGCTGGTCGCCAGCACGGACGGCGTGGGCACCAAGACCAAGGTCGCCGTGAAGGTCGGCAAGCACGGTGGGCTGGGCGCCGACATCGTGAACCACTGCGTGAACGACATCCTGGTGCAGGGCGCGCGGCCGCTGTTCTTCCTGGATTACGTGGCGATGGGCACACTCCGCCCGGAGGTCGTGGCCGAGGTCGTGACCGGGGCCGCCCGGGCCTGCGAGGCGCTGGGCGTGGCCCTGCTGGGCGGCGAGACGGCCGAGATGCCCGGCGTGTACGTCGAGGGGGAACTCGACATCGTGGGCACCATCGTGGGTGTGGTGGACCGCCCGGCGCTGATCGACGGCTCGCGCATCGAGCCCGGCGACGCGGTGATCGCGCTGCCCAGCTCGGGCCTGCACACCAACGGCTTCTCGCTGGCACGCCTGGCGCTGGACGGCCTGGACTGGAATGAAGTCAGGGCCGATCTGGACGGCCGCACCCTGGCGGACGTGCTGCCCGTACCGCACCGCGCATATGTGGCCGCCTACGACGCCCTCCAGAGCGCCGGGGTGGACGTGCGCGGCATGGCGCACATCACTGGCGGCGGGCTGGTGGACAATCCGCCGCGGGTGTTCCCGGCGGGTGTGGGCATGCACATCGACACCACGTCGTGGACGGTGCCGCCCGTGTTCGAGCTGATCGTGGAGCGCGCACACGTCGAGCGCTCCGAGGCCTTCCGCGCGCTGAACATGGGCGTGGGCTTCCTGTTCATCGTGCCCGCCGCGCAGCGGGACACGGCCCTGAGCGCCCTGGGCGCGGCCGGCGAACGCCCGTGGGTGATCGGCCAGATGGTGCCCGGCTCGGGCGTGACCTTCGGCGGCCAGCCTTGAGCCAGCGGCTCGCCCCGACCGGCTTCACGCCTCCGGACCGCGCCAGCGCCACGGAGTTCTGGGTGATCCGGCACGGCGAGAGCACGTGGAACGCCGACGGCCGGTACCAGGGGCAGGCGGACGTGCCGCTGAGCCACATCGGCATCCTGCAGGCGGCCACGCTGGCCGAGCGCCTGACCGGGCAGCGGTTCGCGGCCGTGTACTCCAGCGATCTCAGGCGCGCGTCGCAGACGGCCCAGGCGGTGGCGGAGCGCCTGGAGGGAAACCCGCCGGTGCAGCTCGATCCGGGCCTGCGCGAGATCGACGTCGGGCAGCTCTCGGGGCTGGTGATCGCGGATATCCGCGCCCGGCACGCCGCGTATCTGGAGGCCCTGCGCGCCGATCCGTGGGCCACGCGGCGCCCCGGCGGTGAGAGCATGGAGGACCTGTACGGCCGCTGCGGCGCGGCCTTCCACGCGCTGCGCGCCCGGCATCCGGGGCAGCGGGTGCTGGTGTTCACGCACGGCGGCGTGGTGCGGGTGGCGGTGGGCCTGGCGCTGGGGGGCGTGCCGGCCAACGCGTGGTCGCGCCTGAGCGTCACGAACACCTCCATCACGCGCGTGCTGCTCGGCCACGACAGCGGCACGCTGCTGGGCTTCAACGACGACGCGCACCTGGAGAACCTGATCGAGGCGACCGAGGCGGACGACGTGCTCGGCCAGTCGCCGTGACCGCTGCTCCGGCCGACCTGGAGGGCCGCTACCGCGCCGGCGACCGCCGCGCCCTGGCCCGCGCCGTCACCCTGGCCGAGGCGGGCCTGCCGGGCGCGCGGCCCGTGCTGCGCGCCGCCCGTGCCCGCGCCGGGCACGCGGTCGTGCTGGGCGTGACCGGCAGCCCCGGCAGCGGCAAGAGCACGCTGGTGGCCGCCCTGATCGCGGCGCTGCGGGCGCGCGGGCAGCGGGTGGCGGTGCTGGCGGTGGACCCCAGCAGTCCGTACTCGGGCGGGGCGATCCTGGGCGACCGGATCCGCATGCTGCGGCACCACGCGGACGCCGGCGTGTTCGTGCGCTCGCTCGCCAGCCGCGGCGCGCTGGGCGGCCTGTCGGCGCGCACCATGCAGGTGCTGGCGCTGCTGGAGGGCGCCGGGCCGGTCGCCGCGGGCTTCGACTGGGTGATCCTCGAGACGGTCGGGGTCGGGCAGTCCGAGGTGGACGTGGCCGCCGCGTGCGACCACACCCTGCTGGTGCTGACGCCGGCCGGCGGGGACGGCGTGCAGGCCTTCAAGGCCGGGATCATGGAGATCGCCGACGTGATCGCTGTGAACAAGTCCGACCTGCCGGGAGCCGACCGCACCGTGCGCGAACTCCTGGCCGCGCAGGGCCTGGGCGCGCACGACGCGCACAGCTGGCTGGCCCCCGTCCGCAAGACCGTCGCCGAGAGGGAAGAGGGCGTGGACGCCGTGATCGCCGCCATCGAGGCGCACCGCGCGTGGCTGGGTGAGGCCGGCCTGCGCCGCCGCCGCGAGGCCCGCGCGGAGTTCGAGGTGCGCTCGCTGGTCCAGGAGCGCCTGCTGAAGCGTTCGCGCGAGGTCAGCCATGACCTGTACGCCCGCGTGGCCGCCGGCGACCTGGACGCCGAGGCGGCCGCCGACGAACTCCTGGGGCGCGCGTGACGGCCCGCACCCTCGCGCCGTGGCTGCTGGGCTTCCTGACCGCGCAGCGCGTGCTGGAACTGCGCGTCGCCCGCGCCAACGAACGCTGGGCGCGCGCGCACGGTGCGGTCGAATCCGGCCGCGAGCACTACCCGCTGTTCTTCGTGCTGCACCCCGCGTGGATGCTCAGCACCTATATAGAGGGCCGGCGCTCACGCGGGAGTGTGAACGTGCCCGCCCTGCTGCTGTTCGTGCTGGCGCAGCCGCTGCGCTACTGGGTGATCCGCACGCTGGGCCGCTACTGGAACACCCGCATCCTGATCGTGCCGGGCGGCACGCGCGTCACGGGCGGGCCGTTCCGGTACCTCAAGCACCCGAACTACGCGGTCGTGGCGCTGGAACTCGCCACCGCGCCCCTGGCCGTGGGCGCGTGGCGCAGCGCCCTGGCCTTCACGTTGCTGAACGCCGCGCTGCTGCTCCTGATCCGCATTCCTGCCGAGGAGCGCGCGCTGGCCGCGTATGGAGGCGACCCGCCCGCTCAGGGCTGAGGAAAGCGCCGCTCCATCACCAGGCCGCGTGGCGTGTCGGCCAGCTGCACCGCGGGCAGGATATGCAGGCCCTGCAACTCCAGGCGCGAGCGGCCCGGCTCGTTCGTCCGCTCGACCGCGCACGCCACCCACTGCACCAGGTAGCCCAGCTTGGAGGCGTGCACCACGACCTCCAGTTCCGGCAGGCCGTCCGTGAAGTGTTCGGTGACGATCACCGCCTGCTGGGTGCGCTCGGCGGGTTCGGCGCCGAAGGTCCACCACCCGGACTCCGGATCGCGGTGCACCAGCACGGCGGGCGTGCCGCGCAGCGCCGCGAGCGCCCGCGCCAGCGCCTCGGCGCCGGGCAGGCCGATCACCGCGTCGAATTCGGGCAGGCCCACCACGAACTCGTCCACGACGCTCTGGACGTCTTTCTCGCTCAGGTTGTGCAACCGGGACATCAACCGCTCCTCGCTGGGCAACAGGGACGAGACCACGGAACGGAATGACGACGCCATGGCGTCATGTTAGCGGAGTCCCGCCCGTCCAGACACCATCCCCCGGCGGCGTGGTCGCCGGCTGGCGGGCCGCCGCGCCCGCGCAGTAGCGTGCGGGACATGCAGGCCACCGCGACCGTCACCGCCGCCCGCCACGCCACGACCATCGCCGTGGCCGTGACCGCCGGGCACTTCATCAACGACGCGTACGGCGCGATGCTCACTCCCCTGACGCCCGCACTGCAAAGCCGCTACGGGGTCAGCATCGCCGCCGTCACCCTGCTCGCCAGCGTGTTCAGCCTGACCAGTTCGGTGCTCCAGCCGCTGCTGGGCATCCTCGGCGAGCGGCTCGACCGCCGGTATGCCGCCGCGCTGGGGCCGCTCATGACCGGCGTGGGCCTGACGCTGATGGGCTTCGTGCCGTGGTTCGGCGCGCTGGTGCTGCTGGTGGCCGTGGCGGGTTTCGGCAGCGGCTTCTTTCACCCGGCCGGCGCGGCGTATGTGGCGCAGTCCAGCCCGCCGGACAAACGCGGGCTGTGGGCCAGCGTGTTCAGCGCGGGCGGCACCGGCGGCATGGCGCTCGGCCCGGTGTTCGCCAGCGTCGGCCTCACGCACCTGCCGTGGTTCGCGCTGATCGGCGTCATCGTCGCCGCGCTGACCTTCGCGGTCACGCCCAGCGGCACCCAGCAGGCCCGGCGCGTGTCCGTGGCCGAGTACGTCGGCATCTTCCGCGGCCCGCTGGTGTGGCTGTGGGCCATGGCCGTGCTGCGCTCGCTCGCCAGCATGGGTTACAACGCCATGCTGCCATTCATCCTGCTCGG
Organism: Deinococcus metalli; assembly: GCF_014201805.1. NCBI lineage: Bacteria > Thermotogati > Deinococcota > Deinococci > Deinococcales > Deinococcaceae > Deinococcus > Deinococcus metalli. The sequence goes on from NZ_JACHFK010000011.1 coordinate 93,507, forward strand.
CCGGGGCTACGGCGCCCGTGAGGTCGCCATCACCCTCGCGGTGTTCGCCGTGTCCAGCGCCATCGGCGGCATCGTCGGGGGCCGCCTCAGCGACCGCTACGGGCGCACGCCGGTGCTGCGCGGCGCGATCCTCAGCACCCTGCCGTTCTTCGCCGCGCTGATCCTGAGCAGTCCCGCAAACTGGTGGTTCTACCCGCTCACGTTCATGGTGGGCGCGGCCGTGAACGCCAGCATTCCCGTCGGGGTCGTCACCGCGCAGGAGTACGCGCCGCAGCACGTCGCGGTCGCCAGCAGCATCATGATGGGCTTCTCGTGGGGCTTCGCGGGCCTGCTGGTGTTCGTGGTGGGCGCCCTGGCCGACGCCACCACGCCCACCGTGGCCGCGCTGTGCGCGCTCGCCCTGCTGGTGCCCAGCGCCGTGATCGCCACGCGGCTCCCCGAGCCGGCCAGAACCGCGTTCCGGTAAACCGTCCGCCCGGCGCCGCGAAAACCGCTACCGTCAGGGCCGGGAGGCGACGTGCGCGAATTCCATGCCCTGCTCCGCGAGTGGGAAACCTTCTATCTGCTGCTCGGCACCGCCGGGGCCACGCTGGCCGGTCTGATGTTCATCGCCGTGACGGTCGGTGAGCGCCTGACGCGGCGCACGCGCATGCCGCTGCTGCGCGCTCACCTCGATCCGGCGCTGCTGGCCCTGCTGCTCACGCTGATCCTGAGCGCCACGCTGCTGATGCCCAGCCTGACGCGCTTCTGGTTCGGGACCGTGCTGGTCGGCTCGGGTGCGGGCGGCGTGATCTACATGCTGGCCGTGCAGCGCGCCCTGCCGCCCCCGAAGCGCCGACGCTGGGACGGGCCGGACTGGATGTGGTACGCCGTGGCCCCGCTGCTCAGCAGCGGCCTGCTGATCGCGGCGGGCGCCCTGGCCTTCACCGGGCAGTCGCGCGCGGCCCTGACCACCGCCGCGCTGACCCTGATCCTGCTGCTGCTGATGGGCGTGCGCAACGCGTGGGATCTGGTGACCTTCAGCATCATGATGGACAGCCCGGAGCCGGGCCACGACGCCACCCCGCGCGACCCGCCGCCCGCGTGACCGGGCGGCGCGCTCAGTCCGCCGCGACGACCTCGCGGCCCTCGGCGCGGCGCACCGCGTCCATGATCAGCGCCAGGGCCTGACGGCGCCGGGCGGGATCGGGCACGTTCACGCTCAGGATCAGCTCGTCGGCCGCCGTGGCCTGCGCCAGGGCCAGCAGCTTTCCGGCCACCGTGTCCGGATCGCCGATGACCGCGCGGCGCCGCATGCCGTCCGCCACGGCGCGCTCCTGCGGCGTGTACGGGTACGCCTTCGCTTCCTCCACGGTGGGGAAGGGCGCACGCTCGCCGCGCGTCAGGCGCAGGAACATCAGGCCCAGCGGGAGGCTCTGCTCCTCGGCCTCGGCGGCCGTGGACGCCGTCACCACGCTGGCCGCCACGATCACGCGTGGTGCCGGGAACGCCGCGGACGGCTCGAAGGCGGCGCGGTACACGTCCGCCGCGTGCCGGGCCAGCGCCGTGTCCGGGTTGATGTGCCACGCGAAGGCCAGCCCCGCGCCCACCTGCGCCGCCACCCGCGCGCCGTGCCCGCTGCTGCTGAGAATCCACAGCGGCGGAAACAGCTCCTCGCCCGCCGGCGCCGCCACGGTGCCCGCGAACGGATGACCGGCCGGGAAGTCGCCGGTGCCGTACGCGATCAGGTCCGCGAGCTGGTGCTCGAAGGGCTCGTCCATCAGCATGCCCTGACCGCGCAGCGCCCGCGCGGTGCGGCCGTCCGTACCCGGCGCGCGGCCCAGCCCCAGGTCCACCCGGCCCGGTGCGAGGGCGCCGAGCAGCCGGTAGCCCTCCGCGACCGACAGCGGCGCGTGGTTCGGGAGCATCACGCCGCCCGAGCCCAGGCGGATGCTCGACGTGACCTGCGACGCCGCCGCCAGGATCGCCAGCGGCACGCTCGACGCCAGCGCGCCCATGTTGTGGTGCTCCGCGACCCAGTAGCGCGCGTAGCCCAGCGCCTCGGCCTCCTGCGCCAGCCGCAGCGCCTCGCGCACGCCCCCCGCCGCGTCCATCCCCAGCGGCACCGGCACCAGATCGAGAACGGACAGCGGCAGGGGAGAAGAAGGGCTCATGCAGCGGAGTGTGCTCCGGAAACCGGGCACAGACGCTGGGTTGGGTCACGAAGCGGGCGGTGCCTCACTGCGCCCGGCCGCCGCGCCACGCGCCGTACAGCGCCGTCATGAAGTGATCGGTGACCGAGCCGCCCAGGTGCTGCACAAGCTCGCCCACCTCACGCACGGCTGTGCCCGCCGCGGCCCACGTGGGAAATGTCCCGAACAGGGCGGTGGCCTGCGCCGCGTCCAACTCGACCGACCAGCGGAACAGCGCGTGCTGGACGTCGCCGAAGAACCCACCGATCTGGAGATCGGCCGTTCGGTCGTGGAGCTGGAGGGGAGCCACGCCCCTGTCCGAGACCAGGCCGTGCGCCTCCTCGATGCGGCGCAGGCCGGTGCGGAAGGGCGTGCTGTGCGCCGGGTCACCGAACAGCGTCCACCACACGGCCAGCGCTGCGCCGGCCCGGGTCGCGCGGGCGAGCTTCGGGACCATCACGGCCGGGTCGAGCCAGTGGAACGACGTGGCCGCGACCGCGAGGTCGTAGCGGTGGTCGGGCAGCCGCACATCATGTGCATTCCCGACGATGACCGTCAGGCGTGGGTCGGGCAGCGTCCGGCGCAGGTAGGCGGCCATCGTATCTCCCAGCTCCACGGCGTCGATGCTGGCCACGCCGCGCGCGAGCAGGTCGCGCGTCGCCTGCCCGGTGCCCGGCCCCAGTTCCAGCACCGTCATACCGGGCCGCAGGGCACCCCAGGCCTCCAGCTGGTCGTACAGGGCGGCCGGGTAGGCGGGACGCGCCGCGTGATACAGCGCGGCGACCCGGTCGAAATGCAGGTGGTCGCCAGCCATGCGGCCACTGTACCGGGCCGTGCGGGCGGGCAGATCGATGTTCCTCACACCCCTAGTCCACATGGTCCACGTGCCCATTCGTCCCGCGTGGCCGCGCCTATCCTGTGCCGTATGGAGCGCCGCCCTTGAACAACGACATTCCCGCGCACGTGCCCGGCGGGCAGGGCCAGGTGATGGCACACGCGGTGGACGCCTGCGTGCACTGCGGCTTCTGCCTGCCCGCGTGCCCCACCTACGCGCTGCTGGGCGATGAGATGGACAGCCCGCGCGGCCGCATCATCCTGATGAAGGAGGTGCTGGAGGGCGGCCTGCCGCTGATGGACGCCGCGCCGCATCTTGACCGCTGCCTCGGCTGTATGGGCTGCGTGACCGCGTGCCCCAGCGGCGTGCCGTACGGCGAACTGATCACGGCCTTCCGCGGCTGGAGCGAGCCGCGCCGGAACCGCAGCCCCCTCGACCGCGCCAAGCGCTACGCGATCCTGAAAGCCCTTCCCGCCCCGAAGCTGTTCAGCGTGGCGGCCCGCGTGGGCCAGTACGCCAAGCCGCTCGCGCCCGTCCTGCCCGACATGCTGCGGAGCCCGCTGGACCTGCTGCCCGAGCACGTGCCCGCCATGCAGCCCAGCCCGGCCCTCACGCCCGCGCGCGGCCAGCGGCGCGGCCGGGTGGCGTTTCTGGTCGGCTGCGCGCAGCAGGCGCTCACACCGAACTTCAATGCCGCGACCCTGCGGGTGCTCGCCCGCAACGGCATCGAGGTCGTGGTGCCGGACGGCCAGGGCTGCTGCGGCGCGGCGGCGCTGCACACCGGCGCGCGTGGCGAGGCCCTGAAGCTGGTGCGCGCGAACCTGGAGGCCTTCGACCCGGACGACTACGACGCGATCCTCTCCAACGCGGCCGGCTGCGGCGCGGGCCTGAAGGAATACCCGATGGTGCTCCGGGGCGAACCCGACGAGGCCCGCGCCCACGCCTTCGCCGCGAAGGTCATGGACATCAGCGAGTACCTGAACGGGCTGCTCCTGGACGGCACCCTGGAGCCGATGGTGCCCACGTCCAGGCCCCTGAACGTCGCGTATCACGACGCGTGCCACCTCGCCCACGCGCAGGGTGTGAAGGCCGCGCCGCGCGCCCTGCTGCGCGCCATTCCCGGCGTGACCGTGCTGGAAGTGCCGGAGGGCGACCTGTGCTGCGGCAGCGCCGGCACCTACAACCTCGAACAGCCGGAACTCGCCACCCAGCTCGGCCAGCGCAAGGCGAAGAACATCCTTTCGACCACGCCCGACGTGATCGCCAGCGGCAACATCGGCTGCCACACCCAGATCCAGAGCCATGTGCGGCGGCAGCGCAGCGCCGTGCCGGTCATGCACACCATCGAAGTGCTGGATCTGGCGTACCGGGGGGAACTGTGAGGAGGATGGAGCATAGAGGACGGAGGATGGACGAGAGAGGCAATTGCTTTTCCATCCTCTATCACCCATCCTCCCTCCATCACCCATCACCCATCCTCATCGCTGGAGGCGCCCCATGATGCCCGAGAAGCAGGCGCTCACCACGACCTCGCCGGTACGTGGGCCGGTGTCCGGCGGGCACGCCTCGAACGCGCTGGCGGCCGGGCTGACGCGGGCGCTGGGGCCGCGCAAGGTCCTCTCCAGCGTCTCGGAGCGGCTGAACTACCGCTACGACGCCATCCAGTTCGGCGTCACGCCGCTGTGCGTGGTGTTGCCGGAGAGCACGGCGGACGTGGTCGCGGTGGTCAGGGCGGCGCGGGCGGCGGGCGTTCCCATCGTCGGGCGCGGCGCGGCCAGCGGGCTGTCGGGCGGCGCGGCCCCGATGGTCGAGGCGGTGGTCGTCTCGTTCACGCGCATGACCCGGCTGGAGATCGACGCCGCGCGGCGTGAGGCGCGGGCGCAGCCGGGCGTCATCACCCTGAAGGTCTCGGAGGCGGCCAGGCCCTTCGGGCTGGTGTACCCGCCGGACCCGGCCAGTTTCCGCACCAGCACCATCGGCGGGAACCTGGGCGAGAACGCGGGCGGTCCGATGTGTTTCAAGTACGGTGTGACCGGCGACTACGTGAAGGCGCTGGAGTTCGTGGACGCGGACGGGGGCGTGCACACGCTCACGCGGGACGCCTACGACCTCGCCGGGCTGCTGATCGGCTCGGAGGGCACGCTGGGCCTGATCACGGACGCCACCCTGCGCCTGAGCACGCCCGCGCCCTACACGCGCACCCTGATGGCCCACTTCCCGGAGGTCGGGCAGGCGGCCGAGGCCGTGAGCAGCGCGATCGCGGCGGGCGCGGTGCCCAGCAAGCTGGAATTCATGGATCAGGCGTGCACCAACGCCATCGAGGACTACCTGCACCTGGGCCTCCCGCGCGACGCGGGTGCCCTGCTGCTGGTCGACACCGACGGCGACGATCTGGAGACCGTCGAGGAGGAGCGCGACCTCGTCGAGCGGGCGTGCCTCGCGGCGGGCGGTCAGGTGCGACGCGCGCATGGCGACGCCGAGGCCGCCGCGCTGTGGCAGGCGCGGCGCAGCGTGTCCCCGGCGCTGGGCCGCATCCGGCCGCAGCGCATGAACGAGGACATCGTGGTGCCGCGCAGCGCCCTGCCGGAGGTCGTGCGTGAGATCCGCGCCCTGGGCGACGCCTCGGGCCTCACGCTGGTGCAGTTCGGGCACATCGGGGACGGGAACCTGCACCCGAACATCCTCTTCGATCCGCGCCGCGAATCCGCCGAGGCTGTGCACGAGCTGGCCCACAAGATCGCGCTGGTCGCCATCCGGCACGGCGGCGTGCTCAGCGGCGAGCACGGCATCGGCACCATGAAACGCGACTTCATGCGCGATGCCGTCGATCCCGTCACGCTGGGCGCACTGCGCGACGTCAAACGTGCCCTCGATCCGGCCGGCGCACTGAACCCCGGCAAGATCCTGCCGGACGGGGAGGGGATGGAGCATGGATGACGGAGGATGCAAAGTGCGGGTGTCCATCCTCCATCCTCCATCCCCCATCCTCCGTGCCAGAGGCACGTCATGACCATCCTCGATCTCTCGCCCGGCGACCAGACCGTCACGGTCAGCGGCGAAACCGGGCTGCTGGAGGTCTACTCGGCGCTGCCGGCCGGGCTGTATCCGCCGTTCCCACCCGTCGAACTGCCGGGCGGCGTGGGCGGGCTGGTCGCGCGGGGCGGCTTCGGGCAGACCTTCTTCTTCGGGGCGGAGGTGCTGGGCGTGACGTTCCGCGCGCCGTCCGGGCGGGTCGTGCGGGCGGGCGGACGCACCGTGAAGAACGTGCAGGGCTACGACCTGACGCGGCCCTTCGTGGGCAGTTTCGGCGCGCTGGGTGACGCGCTGGAGGTCACGCTGCGGCTGCGGCCCGGCGTGACGTGGCGGCACGTGACCGCGCCTGGCACGCTGGCCGACGTGCCCACCCCCTCCGCCCGCTTCGCGTGGGAGCACGCGGGCACGGTCCACCTCCTGCACTTCGGCCATGCCCGCGAGGTCGAGCAGGCCCTCTCGGCCCTTCCCGGCGCGCGCGAGGAATCCGCCCACGCCGACCTCCGCTCCCTGTTCCCGGACGGCCTCGGCGTGGGCGATGGAGGGCCGCTGCGCGACGGGCGCTTCGGCTGGGTCAACGGGGGAGGGGCGCCCGCCATGCCCGCCTTGTTCGGCACCCTGGCGGCGAGTCTATAGAGGTGGTCGGAAGCGAGTCGCAATAGCGACATGGCGCGTCTTGGTCTCCTTTTATATTCCGGAGCGTTTATTGAATAGTTTTGCCTGAGGCAGCTCGAAAGATCTGAATCGGCGCGAGATCGACAGCCAGGACAGCATCCTGATCGTTCAGGTCACGGCGATCTTTCCACGCAGCCACGAATTGCGCCTGGCACACTTCACCAACTCGCAGGGCGGGATACCGGACAGTCAACCCGGAAGCGGAGGACTCAATGCAGTCGAACTCAAAAAATGCTGGATGTTCGGCAAACCGCCGTAGAGGCAAACGAAAACCTTGCTGCTCCGCGTAAAATGAGAGTCCGCATTCAGGATCAATCGTTCCGAGCACAAGCTGAGTCAATTCGTGCTCCCAGGATCGATAAATGACGGACTGTCCGGAACCCCACCCTGTCTCTGTCCAGAAGGGTTCTTCTCCCAACGAGCAAGTAAACTCCAGCACCTGACGCTGAGGCAGATCAAAGTCCGCCTGAACCGTCCAGATCACCCCCCAGCATTGATCTACGGTCTGTCCAGGTAGTAGACCTGGATCAAGCGTACCCAGCAGCAACTCGCCCCTTGCGCCAGCAACCTCAAACGTCGTGCGGATGAACGTGGTTCCGGGAACTGGTTGGAATTCATCCAGAGGGGTGGTGGCAGGATGGATGCTCGCCCTGAGCACAAGTTCTCCCAGCGGTGTGGAGACGGTCGCCGCGCCCTGACTGCCAATATCCCGCTCCTTCACAGCGCCCGCGTCTGGAACACCATCACGTCGCTGCCCCGCTCCAGCGGGCCGCCCTGAAACGAGCCGGTCACGCGCGGCGACTCGAAACCCGCGTAGCGCAGCAGCCACTCGACCTCGTAGCGGGTGTAGTAGCGCTGGGTCAGGGTGTAGTGGCGGCGCTTCAGGGTGCCGTCCTGGGCCGTGGTGTCCACGTGGTACTCGGTGGTGATGTGCTGCCGTACCTTGTCGTGCCGTTGCACCAGGAAGACGTCGGTGCGGCTGCCGTCCGGCGTGTGGAAGGTCTCGCCCTCGTGGCGCAGGGTGTTCGCCTTCCCGAAGCGCGGCACGTACAGGTCGAAGGCGAAGGGTGCCCCGGTCCGGAGGTGCGCGTGGATGTTTTCCAGCGCCTGGAGCTGCTCGTTCGGTGTGTACAGGTGCATCAGGGCGTTGAACGGCGCGATGGCGAGGGCAAACGTCGTGTCCAGCCGGAAGGTGCGGGCGTCGCCCTGCACGAAGGCCACGTTCAGGTGCTCCTTCTCGGCGCGCTCCTCACCGCGTTCGATCATGCGGCGGCTGGGTTCCAGCCCGGTCACGTTCACCCCGCGCCGCGTGAGGTACGCCGTGACGCGGCCGGTGCCGGCGCCGATTTCCAGCACCGGCCCCGCCGCCCGCTCGCCCAGCCCGGCGTAGAAGTGCAGGTCGTCGCGGTACAGGTCGTACTGGTGGTCGTACAGGTCGGCGAAGGCGTCGTAGTCCACGCTGCCGATCGTAGCGCCCTCACCCGAAGCGGTGCAGGAAGGCCCCCCGGGTCATGATGCTCAGCTGCGGCGGCCGCGCGTGCGGCGGCGAACCGTGGCCCAGCCGCAGGATGTTCGCCCACAGCCGCAGCCGGGCGGTGGTCGCAGGCGGCAGCGCCACGGTGTGGAAGCCGTGCCGGGCCATCAGCGGCCACAGGGCGCTCAGGCAGTACACGACCTGCACGTCCGCGTACTCGGGCCGGGTGCGCAGGTCGCGGGCCAGCAGGGCGAGGTCGCGCGCCCCCTGCACCATGCTGCGCGCGGCGCCCTGATCCACCAGCAGCGTGTTGTTCACGTGGAACTCCACGGCGGGCGTGCCGCGCGGCACCGCTGGGCCATCGTCCAGATGCACGCCGTCCAGCGGGAACGGGATGCGGGCCACCCGGAAGAGCGTGTCGGCCCGGTCGCCCAGGGGCCGGATGCCGCCGACGCGGTCAAACATCCGGTCCAGGGCCGCGAAGGCGCGGCGGCGCACGTCGGCGGGCGTGCCGGGCCGCAGGCCGGGCAGGTCGCGCAGGGTGGTGAGCGCGTAGCCCCGTGCCCGCAGATCGTCCAGCAACTCCGGGAGCATGGGCACCGTCACGCGCGCGCCCGGTCCTGCGTCGTGCAGGACGACCACAGCGCCCGGCGTCACGCGCCGCAGCAGCCCAGCCCGCACGGCGTCCGGGGTGGCGTGCGCGGCCCACTCACCGCCCTCGACGCTCCAGTGGGCGCCGGTCAGGCCCGCGCGGCGCTGGCCCAGCCACGTCGCCAGGGTGTAGGCCCCGTGCGGCGGGCGGTGCAGCGTGACCGGTCGGCCCGTGACGGCCGCGATGCGCCGCGCGGCGTCGCCGGGATCGCGCCATGCACCCCACGGACTGCGCCACCACGCGTGTACATGCTTCACGGCATGTGCCTCGACCTGATGACCCTCCGCGAGCATGCGGGCGATCAGCGCCGGCTGCGCCTCGGCCCGGCCGGCGAACACGAAGAAGGTCGCGTGGGCCTGGGCGCCGCGCAGCGCGTCCAGCACGGCGGGCGTGGTGACAGGGTCCGGGCCGTCGTCGAAGGTCAGGGCCAGCGCCCGGCGCGACTGCGGCCCGGCGCGCAGCACGCCCAGGTTGGCCCACTGCGCCAGCACGTACGGCACGCCGACGTACCCGGCCACCAGCCCGGCGAGCGCGCCCAGGGCAGCCCGGCGGGCGTTCACGCGCGGCCCGAGCGGCGCAGCAGCGCGGCGGCGACCCGGTCGGCGGCGTCCGGCACGCCCACGGCGCGGGCGGCTGCACTCATGGCAGGGTGGACATCGGCGTCCAGGGCGCGCAGTACCGCGCCGCGCAGATCGTGCCGGTCCCGCGCCCACGTGGCCGCGCCGTGCCGCACGAGGTAATCGGCGTTGTGCTCCTCCTGGCCGGGAATGGGTTCGTGCACCACGAAGGGCACGCCCAGGGCGGTCGCCTCCGCGACGGTCAGGCCCCCTGCCTTGCCCACCACCAGGTCCGTGGCGGCCAGCAGTTCCGGGAAGGCGGTGGAATACCCGAGCTGGTGGATGGTCGCGCCACCCACCTCCTCCACGCCGCGGCCCGTTGCGCCGGCCATCACCAGCACCTGCACCCGCCGGCCCAGCGACGCGAGCTCCGACACCACACCCGCCAGCGCCCGGTACGCGCCGGTGCCGCCGCCCGAGATCAGCACCAGCGGCTGGTCCGGACGCAGGCCGTGCTGCTCGCGCAGCGCGCCGCGGTCTGCGCCGATCAGACCGCGGTACACGGGCGCAATTGGAATGCCCGTCACCTCGATGCGGTCTTCGGGAATGCCCCAGCGGGCCATCTGCTCCCGCGCCTCCTCGCTCGGTACGAACACGGCGTTCGCCTCGGGCCGCGCCCAGTGATGGTGGATGCGGTAGTCGGTGACGACCAGCGCGTTCAGGAACGTCGCGCCTAATTGCTGCCCGGCCGCGTGCGCCAGCGCCACGGACGTCGGGTAGGAACTCAGTACGATCTCCGGCCGGGCCCGCCGCACGTCGCGGCGCATGCCGCCCAGGCCCAGCCACGAGAACGTGCCGGTCACGGCGCGCGGCTCGGAAGCGCGGTCGGTCCACTCGTAGAACGCGCGGTACATGCCGGGCGCGTGCCGCAGCCACAGGGCGTAGGTGCCGGCCGTGACGGCGCGCTCCAGCGGATTGAGATACGACAGGAAATCTGCGTGCAGCGCTTCGAGCGGCGGGCCGGCGGCGCGCAGGGCCAGGTCCACGGCGTGCTGCGCCTGGTGGTGTCCGTTGCCGAAGGACGCCGACAGGATCAGGGCGCGCAGCGGGGCCACGTCCGTCACGCTCGCCTCAGCAGCGCCAGCCCACCGGCGGCGAAGACCACGTTCGCCAGCCACACGCCCACCTCCGGCAGTGCGGGCACGACGGCCGCAACGGTCAGGCCCACGAAGAACAGCAGGTAGTACGCGACCGCGATGATCAGCGCGATGCCCAGGCTGACGCCCAGCGTCCGTCCGAAGCGCAGCGCGAAGGGCAGCGCGGCCAGCGCCAGCGCCAGATTCCCGAAGGGCAGGGCGAGCTTGCGGTTCAGGTTCACCCGCGCGGACTGCCGGTCGGCGGGCGTCGCGGCCGGATCGCGCAGCACCGTCAGCAACTCGGGCCAGCCCTGGGTGTCGGCCCCGATCACGTCGGCGTACTGGGCGAGCGTGCGCTTGCGGCTCAGGCCGGTGTCCACGTTCAGCGCGTCCGTGGCCTTCTCGGGAATCACCACGTTCGGGAACGCGGCCTGCACGGCCGTACGGAAGGCGGCTGGATCGTTCTCCGGCACCTTCGACAGCGCGGCGGCGGCGGCGTAGTCCACCGTGAACACGCCGTAGTCCAGCAGGCTCAGGCGGTTGTCCTCAAAGGTGCCGCGCCGCGCGAAGATCAGCGTGCCGGTGCGCGGAGAGTCCTTCGACCACTTCTCCAGCCGCACGTCCATCAGCTGCCGCGTGGCCGCGTCGTATCCGCCCAGCGAGAGCGTCAGGTTCCCGCCCAGGTCCACGGTGCGCCCCACGAGCTGCTGGAGCCCCGCGCCCGTCAGGGTGTCCCAGTACAGCGCGCGGGTCTCGACGTTCGCGCGGGGTGCTGCCCACAGGCTCAGCCACACGCCCAGCAGCGTGACCAGCAGGGCCACCACCGCCACCGGCCGCGCCGCGCGCCCCAGCGAGACGCCGCCGCCCTGCATGGCGACGAGTTCTCGCTCGGTGTTCAGGCGCCCGAAGGCCACGACGGTCATCAGGACAATGCCCATCGGCAGCACCTTGACCAGCGTGTCCGGCACCTGCGACGCGATCCAGCGCGCGATCAGCGCCACAGGTACGCCCGAGAGCCACTGGCTGGACACGAAGAAGTACCCGAACGACAGGATCGCCGTGAACAGCAGCGTGCCCGCCAGCAGCGGCGGGATCAGCTCGGCCGTGACGTAGCGGGTCAGTCGGGTCATGTCGGACGTCCGTGTTTCCAGGGCAGGCCGTGGACAGAGTGGTGGGCCCGTCTACCGCTCATGTCCGGTAGGTCACCCATAGGCGCTTCGCCCGGGGTCGTCTTCGGCCCACCATGGTTGCATATCAAGCGCTGCTTAGCCCTTCCCGACGGCGAACAGGATGGTCGCCTCGGCCGCCACCACGCCGTCCACCTCGGCGCGGCACGTGGTCTTGCCCAGGCCGCGGCGCGCGAACTCCAGCTTGGCGTGCAGGTGCAGCTGGTCGCCGGGCACCACCTTGCGCTTGAAGCGCGCGCCCTCGATGCCGGCCAGGTAGCCGATCATGCCGGGCTCCAGCGAGTCGCGCATGCAGAAGAAGCTCGCCTGCGCCAGCGCCTCGATGATCAGCACGCCGGGCATCACGGGTTCCTGCGGAAAGTGGCCGGGAAAGAACGGCTCGTTGATGCTGACGTTCTTCACGGCGTGCACCACTCCGCCCTCCACGCTCAGCACCCGGTCGACGAGCAGGAACGGAAAGCGGTGCGGCAGGGTCGTGAGGACGTCCTGAATCATGATCGGGTCCATGGAGGCTCCTTGATGGGGGCTGCGGGCTCTGGGCAACGAAAAGAGGAGACGCTGAGGGCGGTCTCCTCTCTGACCTGGAAACTCACAGTCCCTCAGCGGCGCAGGTAGTTGTCGCTGGACACCAGCGAGTCGCCCAGCACGGGGATCATCTCCAGCGCCATGCCGGTGCCGACCGCGACCGCCTCGACGGCGTTCTCGGCCACGGCCACCGGAATGCCGGTCGTCTGGCGCAGCAGCTCGTCGAAGTTGCGCAGCAGTGAGCCGCCGCCGGTCATCACGATGCCGCGGTCGATGATGTCGCTCACGAGTTCGGGAGGCGTGATCTCGAGCACACGCTTGACGCCCTCGACGATCTTCGTGACCGGCTCGGACAGCGCCTCGACCACGTCGCGGCTGTCCAGACTGATGGTCTTGGGCAGACCGTTCACGAGATCGCGGCCGCGCACCTCGGCGGTCAGGTTCTCGGCGTCGTCGAGCAGCATGGCCGCGCCGACCTTGACCTTGATCTCCTCGGCGGTGCGCTCACCGATCAGGACGTTGTGCTTGCGCCGCACGTAGCGGATGATGCTCTCGTCGAACTCGTTGCCGGCCACGCGCATGGATTCCGACACCACGATGCCGCCCAGCGAGATCACGGCGACGTCGGTGCTGCCGCCGCCGATGTCCACGACCATCGAGCCGATGGGTTCGGCGATCTTCAGGCCCGCGCCGATCGCGGCGGCGAGCGGTTCCTCGATCAGGAAGGCGCGCTTGGCGTTGGCGTTCAGCGCGGCCCGCAGCACGGCGCGTTTTTCCACGTCGCTGACATTGCTGGGCACGCCCACCATCAGCTGCGGCTTGAAGCCGAAGAGTCGCCCGGCGCTGCCCTGCACCTTCTGCAGGAACATGGTGATCATCTTCTCGGTCAGGCCCTCGTCGGCGATCACGCCGTCCTTGATGGGCCGCACAGCCACGATGCCGCCCGGCGTGCGCCCGATCATGCGGTACGCCTCCTCGCCCACGGCCTTGACCTGCTTGCTGTCGCGGGCCATGGCGATCACGCTGGGTTCCTGCAGCACCAGGCCGCGGCTCTTGCTGTAAATCAGGAACGTCGCCGTTCCCAGATCGATTCCGATGTCTTCTGACAGCCTCACACTCATCCTCCGGGGCAAACCATCCAATCGTAGCACGGTGGATGAGGACCGCCTGAACCGATCTTCAGGTGGCGCGGGAGCGCCAAAAGCCGCGTCAGGACCGCGGTTTGATGTAGGCGGCGAGCGCCGCGACCAGCCCGGTCACGCCGGTCAGGATGAGGGCGCGGTCCAGCGGCGCCGCCCGCTCCAGCCCGACCTGCGCCAGGGTGCTGGCGCTCAGGGTGCCGATGGAGCGCAGCAGCAGCGGCGAGTCGGTGTTCAAGGTCGCGAAGGCCCCCAGCGTCAGGGCGCCCAGCGCCAGCGCCAGAATGGCCAGGGCGACCACAGCCAGCCACGCGACGATTTTCAAGGCAGGTCCTTTCTCACGGTACCGGCGCATTCTAGAGGTGAACCCCAGCTCTGCCGTGAAGTAGTTCATACCGCGCGCCCCGGACCGGAGCTGGCTACACTCGGCGCATGCCGCTGCCCGCCCGCGTCCGCGTGACCCGCCCACCCCTACCGCTGGCCCCGGCGCTGCGCGTGGCCGCCGCCCGCCTGTGCCCGGGCGCACCGGTGGACGCCCTGGCCGGCGCGGCCCTGGCGATCGCGGGCGGTGCGGTGATCGGGGCGGCGCTGCGCTGGGAGGGCGGCGCGGCGCAGGCCGTCGAGACCGGGTGGCGGGGCCGGGGCATCGAGGACGCGTTGCAGGACGCCCTGACCGCTGCCGAAACCTAACGCCCGTTTGGTACGCTGGGGCATGACCTCCATGACCGTCCCCGCCGAGGGCATGGCCTTTGCGCTGTCCGGCGACCAGCGCTTGATCGTGCAGCACGTCCGTGACTACGCCCGCGCCGAGATCGCTCCCCACGCCGCCGCCTTCGACCGCAGCGGCGAGTTCCCGCGCGACCAGCTGCGCGGCCTGGCCGAGCTGGGGCTGCTGGGCGCCACCGTGCCGGAGCGCTGGGGTGGCGCGGGCCTGGACTCGGTGACCTACGCGTTGTGCCTGGAGGAAATCGCCGCCGCAGACGCCAGCGTGGCCGTGATCGTCTCGGTGCAGAACGGCCTGCCCGAACAGATGATCCTGCGCTACGGCACCGACGCTCAGCGCGAGGCGTATCTCCGGCCACTGGCCGAGGGCCAGCACCTGGGCGCGTTCTGCCTCACGGAATCGCAGGCGGGCAGCGACGCCGCCAGCCTGACCCTCAGGGCCACGCGCGACGGCGACGACTGGGTGCTCAGCGGCACCAAGGCGTGGATCACCTCTGGCGGTCAGGCCGACACCTACCTCGTGATGGCCCGCACTGGCGGCCCCGGAGCGCGCGGCGTGAGCTGCTTCATCGTGCCCAGCGGCACGCCGGGGCTGAGCTTCGGTCGGCCCGAGGAGAAACTCGGGCTACACGCGTCGCACACCACCACCGTCACGTTCGAGGACGTCCGCGTGCCGCACGCGAACGTGGTGGGCGAGGAGGGGCAGGGCCTGATCATCGCCCTGGCCAGCCTGGACGCCGGGCGGATCGGGATCGCCATGCAGGCGCTCGGGATCGCCCGCAGCGCGCTGGAACACAGCGCCCGCTACGCCAGCGAACGCGAACAGTTCGGCAGGAAACTCCGCGAGTTCGAGGGCGTGTCGTTCAAGGTCGCGCGCATGGCCGCCCGCATCGAGAGCGCGCGGCTGGTGGCCCTCAAGGCCGCGTGGCTCAAGGACCAGGGCCAGCCGTACGGCAAGGAGGCGTCCATCGCCAAGCTGCTCGCCAGCGAGGCGGCCGTGGACAGCGCCCGCGACGCCATCCAGATCTTCGGCGGCAACGGCTACAGCCGCGAGTATCCCGTCGAGCGGCTGTACCGCGACGCGAAGGTCACCGAGATCTACGAGGGCACCAGCGAGATCCAGCAACTTGTGATCAGCCGCGCGGTCTTCGCCGACTTCGCCTGATCCCCGCCGGCGGCGCTCCCCACACCCGGCGGAGGGACCGTCACGGGCTGGCGGGCTTCGCGCCACAATGACGCCCATGCTCCGGCAATTCCTGTGGCTTCCCGGCGTGTTCCTAGTGCTCGCCGTGCTCGCCGACCTGATCGTCACGTGCCTCCAGGCCGGCGAGGGCCGCCTGAGCCGCGCCGTCCACCGTCCGCTGTACGCGCTGGTGCAGGTCACCGCGCGGATCAGCGGCCGGCGCCGCGTGCTGTCGTGGACCACGCCGGTGCTGATCATCGGCACCCTGACCGCGTGGACGCTGCTGGTGTGGATCGGGTGGACGCTGGTGTTCTGGTCGCAGCCCGGCGCGCTGCTGGGCGCGGACAGCGGCCTGCCCGCCACCCTGTCCGCCACGTTCTACTTCGTCGGGTACACCCTCAGCACCCTCGGCCTGGGCGAGATCGTCGCGCCGGACCCCGTGTGGCGGATCGTGACGGACGTGGCCGCCATCAGCGGCTTTTTCCTGCTGACCTTCGCTATTACGTTCGTCGTGCCGATCGCGCAGGCGCGCAGCGACCGCCGCGAACTCGCCCTGCACCTGCACCGTGCGGGGCCGGGTGCCCAGGCGCTGATCCTGCGGGCACACACGGACCACGACCGGGGCCTGCTGAGCCTCACCACGGACCTGCACTTCATCCTCAACCGCATCGACGCCGCGCACATGAACTCGCCGCACCTGCACCGCTTCCACGACCACGACCGCCAGGACTCGCTGGACATCAGCCTCCCCGCGCTCGGCGAGGCGCTGCTGATCCTCGAGGGCGGCCTGAGAACGGGCGCTCCCCAGGGCCTGCGCCGCGCCCTCGCGTCCGTGGACAGCCTGACGCGCACCTTCGAGCGCATCCACCACCGGCCGCTGCCGCCCGTGCCCCCGCCACCGGACCTCCACCCGTTGCGGTCCGCCGGGCTGAACGTCGCCCCTCCGGAGGACTTCCACGCATACCTGCACACCCATGAGGCCCTGCGCCGCCGCCTGCACGCCATGGCGCAGGCCGGCCAGTGGCGCTGGGAGCAGATCGCCCAGGTGCAGGACGACTTGGAGTAGGGACCCTGACGCTGAACGCGTTCCCAGTCCGGCTCCAGGCGTGTCCTCATGGCGGGCCGACACACTGGAGCATGAGCGTTCCCGCCCTCCTCGCCGTCGCTGCCCTGGCCGCCCCCTTCACCCTGAACGAAGGCGGCGCAAATCGCCCGTGGTCGCTGACCAGCGCTCTAGGCCGCGAGCGCGTGCTGATTGTGCGCAACCCTCCTGCCGCGTACCTGAACGACCTGCGTGCCCAGGACACCGCGCTGCAGGTGCGCGACCTGCGCGTGGTCGCCCTGCTTCCGCCCGGCGATCCCCGACTCACTGGCCCCCGCACGCTGATGCTCACCGTGCTCGCCGATCCCGGCGGCACCGTCGGTGCCCAGTACGGCCCGGCAGCGCTGATCGGCAAGGACCGTCACATCAAGGCCCGCTATCCCGGTCCGCCCCGCCTGGAGACCGTGGGCGCCCTGATCGACACCATGCCCATGCGCCAGCAGGAGCGCCGCGAACGCGGCCGCTGACCTACCGCACGCGCGTCAGCACCAGCACCCGGTCTGCCGGGCTGCCCGCCCCGCCCGTCACCGCGAAGCCCACCCGCTCTGCCAGCCGCACGGACGCTCCATTCTCCGGACTGATGATGCAGAAGGTCTGCGCGCCCGTCACGTGCCCGTCGCGCCAGGCCAGCGCCGCCGAGACCGCCTCGTGCGCGTAACCTTGCCCGTGCGCCCACGGCAGCGTGACCCAGCCCGCCTCCGGCACGGCGTCCAGCTCCGGGTGCTCCGCCAGCACGTCGCGCTTGAAGCGGCCCAGCCCGACCTCGCCTACGAAGCGGCCCGATGCCCGGTCCTCCACCACCCAGTACCCGAAGCCCAGCAGCGCCCAGTGCCCTGGGTGCCGCAGCAGCCGCGTCCACACGTCCTGGCGCGACAGTGCCTTGCCGGTCGTGTACCGCGTGACCACCGGGTCCTGCCACAGCGCCACGCAGTCGCTCAGGTCGTCCATCCGGTGCGGGCGCAGGGTCAGGCGAGGAGTGGTGAGGGTCGGGGCGGTAATCATAGTTCGTCAAAGTACTCTAGGTCGACACGGCGAACACGGTAGGTCTCGCGCGTGATGACGCCGACGCTGTAATCAATCATCAGTCTTGCGAGCGTCGCTCCATTGATCAGGATGATGTTGCCGATCTGCGCGGCCGTTCTCTGCGCGCCGTCACTGAACGTAGACGTGGTGATGAATACGCCCTTGGACGCCCTGTGGTATGTCAGGCTGCCTGCAAACGTCCGTATTTCCGGGCTGTGCACAGGGTTCTGCCATTTTTTCGCTTGAATATAGACGCGGTCCAGACCAAGAGGGTCTTGCTTGATGACGCCGTCAATCCCGTTGTCTCCACTCTTCCCCAACGCCATGCCGGCGTCACGGACGCTGCCTCCGTATCCCATGGCGACGAGCACGGCGACCACCAGGCGCTCAAACTGCTGAGGTGACACTCCCTGCACTTGGGCCAGAACATCATTGACGAGTGCGGCATCCAGGGACGCAGAGAGGGTCTCGAGCTGTTCTTCCGGAGAGAGTGAAGGCGCGGGCGCACTGGGCAGGCTTGACGCCGCAGCGTCTGTCTGTACGCTTCCACCTTGGAACTGCACGAACTCTGGGAAGGCGAACAAATCCTTGGTGGAAATAGAGATTGGTTGCTGCGAGATCAGCTCCAG
The DNA here is from genome assembly GCF_014201805.1 of Deinococcus metalli. NCBI lineage: Bacteria > Thermotogati > Deinococcota > Deinococci > Deinococcales > Deinococcaceae > Deinococcus > Deinococcus metalli. The sequence goes on from NZ_JACHFK010000011.1 coordinate 111,548, forward strand.
TCCGCGCGGTGTGATGGCAACCATGCCGCGCTGTGGACTGTGCAGTGTTCCGGCCTTGAGAAGGTAAGTCTTGGCCCACCCGATCCGGTTCATATAGGTGGCCTGACGACCACTCGGCAGCATCTCTGCCAGATCGGATTCGCTGAGCGCGAATTGAGTGGCGAGCCGGGCGTAGACGTCGCGCACCTTCCAGGCCTGCCCATCACTCACCGCAACAAGCAGCGGACGCATAAATGCTTGGTAGTCCGGTACAGGCACAATTCAGCCTACCGTAGAGCACTGGGCCGCCCACCCGAAGGTGCGGCGGCCCGGCGTTGTCCTGTCCCGCTGACGGTCTTCCCAGCGTCTCAGTCCGTGTACGCCCCCACGCTGGCGCTGCTGACGAGCTTGGCGTATTTGGCGAGCACGCCGCGCGTGTAGCGCGGTTCCGGCGCGACCCACGCGGCGCGGCGGCGCTCCAGCTCGGCGTCGTCCACGTGCAGCGTGAGTTTCAGGGTCTCGGCGTTCAGTTCGATGGTGTCGCCTTCCTCGACCAGGGCGATGGTGCCGCCCACGTACGCCTCGGGGGCGACGTGCCCGACGACCAGGCCGAAGGTGCCGCCGGAGAAGCGCCCGTCGGTGATGAGCCCGACCGAGTCGCCCAGGCCCTTGCCGATGATGGCGCTGGTGGGGGAGAGCATCTCGCGCATGCCGGGGCCGCCCTTGGGGCCTTCATAGCGGATCACCAGGACGTCGCCGGCGTTGATGCGGTCGTCCATGATGGCGTGCATGGCGGCTTCCTCGGAGTCGAACACGCGGGCGGGGCCGGTGATCTTGATGTGCTTGAGGCCGCTGATCTTGGCCACGCTGCCCTCGGTGGCGAGGTTGCCGCGCAGGATGGCGAGGTGGCCCTCGGTGTAGATGGGCTGGTCGTACGGGCGAATGACGTCCTGGCCCTCGTCCGGCACGTCCTTCTCGTCTGCGAGGTTCTCCGCGATGGTCCTGCCGGTCACGGTCAGGCAGTCGCCGTGCAGCAGGCCCTCCTTGAGCAGCATCTTCATCACGCGCGGAATGCCGCCGACGACGTGCAGGTCGGTCGCCACGTACTGGCCGCTGGGTTTGAGGTCACAGAACACCGGCGTGCGTTCGCGGATGCGCTCGAAGTCCTCCAGCGTCAGGTCGATGTCGCAGGCGTGGGCAATCGCCATGAGGTGCAGCACGGCGTTCGTGGAGCCGCCGACGGCCATGATGACCGTGATGGCGTTCTCGAAGGCCTGTTTGGTCAGGATGTCCAGCGGGCGGATGTCCTGCTCGATCAGGGTCAGCAGGGCGCGGGCAGAGTCGGCGCTGCTCACGGCCTTCTCGGCGTCCACGGCGCTCATGGTGCTGGAGTACGGCAGGCTCATGCCCATCGCCTCGAAAGCGCTGCTCATGGTGTTCGCGGTGTACATGCCGCCGCACGAGCCGTTGCCGGGGCACGCGCGCTTCTCGATCTCGGTGAAGTCCTCGCGGCTGATCTTACCGGCGCCGTATGCGCCGACCGCCTCGAACACGCTCACGATGGTGAGGTCCTTGCCGTCGTAGTGGCCGGGTTTGATGGTGCCGCCGTACACGAACACTGCAGGGATGTTCAGCCGCGCGATGCCGATCATGGCGCCGGGCATGTTCTTGTCGCAGCCGCCCACGACGATCACGCCGTCGTGGCTCTGCCCGCGCGACACCGTCTCGATGGAGTCCGCGATCACCTCACGGCTCACCAGCGAGCACTTCATGCCCTCGGTGCCCATGCTGATGCCGTCCGAGACGGTGATGGTGCCGTACACCTGCGGCATGCCGCCGCCCTCGCGGACCGCGCCGGTGATGTGGTCGGCCAGCTCGCCCAGGCCGTTGTTGCACGGCGTGATGGTGCTCTGCGCGTGCGCCACACCGATGATCGGCTTGTCGAAGTCCCCGTCCTGGAAGCCGACCGCGCGCAGCATCGCGCGGTTCGGTGCACGCTCGTCGCCCTGCGTGACGTGGTGGCTGTTCCAGTTCAGCTGCTTCCTGCGCGTGGTGGTCATGGCTCAGGCTACTCCCGGCGGCTCGGGTGGTCGGCCCGACGGTCTAATCGCCCTTCGCCCGCGGAACTGGCGGCGGCATTGCTGGTCACGACCGGGGGCCGAACGGCGACTGACTTTCGAGTCAGATCGCGTGCCAGACGTGAAAAATCTCGATTTGAGGACGCTTATCGTAAGAGCGGCGAGATGAGGGGCTGATTAAGGTAACGCTGTGCCCGAGCGACTGCCCAGACCGGAAGAACCAGTCAGCCAGCTGTCCAGCTTGGCGCACCCCTCCAGTTCCCTGAGGGTCCTCTTCGTCTCCGACACCATTCCCCCCCTGGGCGAGTACCTGTGCGCGCGCAGCGCCGCCCTGCAGCAGTGTGAGATCACCGACTCCAGTCAGGTCGCGGACGCCATGAAGGTCATGGGAGACGCGGCACCGAACCTGGTGGTGCTGCAGCTGTCGGCCGGGCGTCAGGACGTGCGCCAGCTGATGGAGCACGCCAATGTGTCGTGGCCCCACACGGCGTTCCTGGCCTTCAGCACCGGGCCTGACGTCAGCGCTGCCGCTCTCGTCGAGATCTACGGTGACATGACCACCTTCGAGAGTCCCGATGTCGCGGACCTGCAGGCCGGCGTCGAACGGGAACTCGAGCGCCTGTGCTTCGGGCAGATCCGCGGCGTATCGCTGCCGAATCTGCTCCAGATGCTGCACTGGGAACGGCGCAGCGTGTCCCTGTTCGTGCGCCGGGGCGAGGGCGATGCGTGGGGCCGCTTTCATCTGCGCGCCGGAAGCCTCGTGGACGCCTACATGCACGAGTCCGGGCTGTCCGGCGAGGCGGCCGCCCTGGAACTGCTGACGTGGCAGCACGCGGCCACCAGCCTGGAGCGCTCGTACCGCAATCAGCACACCAGAATCCACACGCCACTCCAGAGCCTCCTGATGGAGGCCATGAAACGTCACGACGAGTCGACCCGGCACACCCCGTCCGGAGAAGGAGCCGGGGTGAGCACGCCCCCAGAGGAGGACATGTTCTTCAGACGCAAGACTCCCCCCACGCCCCCACCGCCGGCCATCCCCTCCCTTCCGTCGCCCCCGCCGCCACCCGAGTCGAGCACCGCTCTGAGCGACACCCCCCCCCGCGAGGTACCTGATATGTCGAACGTCTCTGCAACCCTGGATTCCGCCCTGTCCTCTATCGAAGGTGCCGTGGCCGCCGCCCTGGTCGACTACAGCAGCGGCATGCCGCTCGGCAAGGTCGGCACCGGCGTGAACCTGGACATGGCCGCCGCCGGCAACACCGAAGTCGTGCGCGCCAAGCTGCGCACCATGGACATGCTCGGCATCAAGGGCGATATCGAGGACATCCTCATCACCCTGAACAGCCAGTACCACATCCTGTACATCATCCCGAACCAGCCGCTGTTCCTGTATCTGGTGCTCAACCGCGACCGCGCGAACCTCGCCATGGCCCGCTACAAGCTCAAGGCGCTCGGCACGGACATCGCCGTCTAAGCTGCAGTCTGTCATCAGGACGGCCCGGCACCACACTGGTGCCGGGCCGTGTTCTGTTCCGAAAGCCGGTCCCTACCCGATGTTCAGGCCGACGTCGAAGGTCGCCGCGTATCCCGCGGCCGGGTCGCCCTTCACGTCCAGCAGGAGCTGGCTGCCGCCGTTGCGGTAGATGCCGTCCTGGGCGTTGGGCGTGTCGGCCCGGGTCCCCTTCTGGCGGTACGGGGCGCGGGCGAACACGGCGCTGTTCACGCCCTCGGGGAAGAACAGCTGCGACGTGAATTCGCCGGTGGCCTTGCCGCTGGCGTCCAGCGGGCGCAGCTTGAAGTGGATGTGCACCGCGCGGCCCTGGTACCACCCGGGGTAGATGGTCGTGAAGGACGCTCTGCCCTGCGCGTCCGTGACGAGCGAGCCGCGCAGGAAGTTGCCGGTGTTGCCGCTGACGCCCGAGTACACGCCCAGCGCGTCGCAGTGCCACACGTCGATCAGTACCCGGCTGCGCGGCGTGCAACTCCCCACCGAGACTTTGCTCACGAGGAAATTCAGGGTCAGCGGCACGCCGGCGCTGACGGTGCCGGTCGTGGTGTCCTTGCGCAGATCCGCGCGGCGCGGCTCGGACTCCACGAAGTACGGCCCCTCGGTCAGGGCGGGGCGCACCACGCAGCCGGGCAGGCCGCTGCCGCCGCCCGGGCCGGCGCTGGAGCCAGCCGCACCACCGGTGGAGGGGCCGCCGGCCCGCTGGGCGAGCACGCCGCCGGCCGCGAGGGACAGCGCGCCGCCCCCCAGGCCCAGCAGGCGCAGGGCGCGGCGGCGGCTGAGGATGCTGCCGACCAGTTCGTCGTCGGTGTCGTCGTCCAGATGGGGCGGGGCCGGGTGCGGATCGCTGGGCGTCATGGCGGGTCTCCTCCGGGCACGGGCCCGGTCTGTAGCGTGCCCGGCGCCGGTGAGCGCCCGGTTAACGGTGCAGGGCGCTCAATGCAGTGGGGTGGACGACCCGCGCCGTCCACCCCACTGCTGGTTCTGCGTGCTGCTCAGTTCGAGGGCGGCGTGGCCGGCTCGGCCGGGGCGTCGGGGGCGGGCGCCGCGTCCGGGGCGGCGTCGGGAGCCGCGGACTCGTCCGGAGCCGCCGCGACCCTCACCACGTCGGGGTACGCCTCGGTCTTGAGCTTGGCGATCTGGGCGTCCAGGTAGCGCTGAGCGGCCTCATTGCCCAGCTGGTCGCGGATCACGGGCGCGGCTTCCTCCAGCGGAGTCACGCCGGCGTCGGTGCGCTTGGTGACCACCAGCACGTGCCAGCCGAACTGCGACTGCACCGTCTGCACCGTGCCCACCGGGCCGGTGAAGCTCGCCTTGTCGAAGGACTCCACCATCTGTCCGGGGCCGAAGCAGCCCAGGTCGCCGCCCTGCGGAGCGCTGCCGGGGTCCTGGCTCTTGTCGGCCGCGACCTTCGCAAAGTCGGCGCCTGCCGCGAGGTCCGCGACGATGGTCTTGGCCTCCGCCTCGGTGGGCACCAGGATGTGCTTCACGCAGGCCTCGGCGGGCTTGGCGAACTTCGCCTTGTTCAGGTTGTAGAACCCGGCCACGACGGCGTCCCCGAACTTGAAGCGGTCCTTGAGGGTCTGGAGGTACGCGCCCACCACGGCCTGGCGCTCGAGTTCCGTGCGCAGGTCGTCGGCGTCCGCGTAGCCAGTGCCGGCCAGGGCCGTCTGGAATTCCTCGTCGGACGCGAAGTCCGCGCGGGCCGATTCCATCTGCTGATCCAGTTCCGCCGGGTCCGCGCTGGTGTTCACGCGGGCGAGCTGGTACACCGCGCGGTCACGCAGGTACTGCGTGAGGAACTCCGGGCGGGCCGACGCGAATTCCGTCAGGAAGGTGTCCTGGAAGGGAATGCCCTGAGCGTTCACGACGCGCGCCGCAGCCAGCCGGAAGGCCCGCTCGAACTCGCCCAGCGTGACGTCCTCGGAGCCGATCTTTCCGACCGGGGTGGCGGGGTCCTGGGCCGGCGCGTCCGGGGCCGGCGTGGCGGGTGCGGCCGGGGTGGCGGGCGTGGTCGTGGCCGGGGGCGTCGCCGGCGTGGTCTGAGCGGACGCCGCGCCGCCCAGCAGGGCCATGGTCAGCAGAAATTGTTTCACGCTGCCCACTGTACCCCTCCGGCACGCGGGCCGAATGGGGCAGAAGTGAACATGCGCGGGGGACTGCTACAATCCCCCCCGTGCGTCTGACCCTCGCCCCGACCAGCGATCCGCGCGTCTACGACGACGTGGTCGCGCATCTGCCCATCACCAGCGCTCTCCAGGGCTGGGGCTACGGCGAGGCCCGCCGCGCGCTGGGACAGGAACCGGCCCGCTACCTGATCCAGCAGGGCGGCCGCACCGTCGGCGCCGTTCAGCTGCTGCGCAAGCGCCTGGTGCCGGGCCTGAGCACCCTGTACGCTCCGCGCGGCCCGGCCCTGGAGAGTGTGGACCTGCTGCCGGACGTGGCACAGGCCATCCGGTCGGTCGCGCGGCCCACCGACGCGCTGCTGAAGATCGAGCCGCCCGTGCCGCTGCCCGCCGTGGACGGCGCCGAGATCCCGGACGCCTACGGCCCGTTCCGCCGCGCCGAGACCGAACAGCCCGAGCACACCATCATCGCGGACCTGCGCTCCGGCGAGGACGAGCTGTTCGCGGGCCTGAACCAGATGGCCCGCCGCAACGTCCGCACCGCCCAGAAACTCGGCGTGACGGCCGGACGTGACGACGACTTCGACGCCTTCTGGGAGATCTTCACCGCGACCAACGAGCGCGCGAAGCTGGGCGCGTTTCCCCGCAGGTACTACGAGACCATGCTGCGCGAGGGCAATGCCCACGGCGGCGAGGCGTACCTGGTGCTGTCGCGGTACCAGGGCCGGGCGCTTGCGGGCGGCTTTTTCCTGGCGATGGGCAAGGGCACCGCGTACCTGTTCGGCGGCAGTGTCCGCGACGACCGCATGGACGACGCCGGGCAGCCCCTCAAGGACAGCAAGGCCCCGGACGCCTTTTACTGGCACGCCATGCTGGACGCCAAACGCCGCGGCTACGAGCTGTTCGACTTCTGGGGGATTCCGCGCGTGCTGGACGAGTCCAAGCACTCGTACGGCGTGTTCCGCATGAAACTCAAGTTCAGCGAGCAGCGCGTGTGGTACCCCGCGTACGACCTGCCACTGAACCCGGCTGCACCGGCCATCGTGAAGGCCCTGCGCTGGCGCAAGACGCAGAACAACCTGCGCAAACGCGGCAGCGCCGACGACGTGCTGTAACGCGCCGCTTCAGTTCAGCGTCTTGGCGGAACTGGGCACCATGCCCAGCAGCAGTTCCAGCCGGTCGATCACCGTGGAGGCGCGCAGCACGTCCTCGCGCTGGTCGCTGTCCAGGGGCAGCACGTTCGCGGCGAAGCTCGCCATCAGCAGGGGATCGTCCGGGGCACCCTGGCGGATCTCGTCGGCGTCGTCCGGGCGCAGCCGCAGCAGCGCGGCGAGCAGCTGCCGGGCGTCCGCGTGCTCGGCCTCCTCGCCCACGCCGCTGTCCTCCAGCGGCCACACGCGCACGTCCGCGCTGAGGTACGGCCGGTCGAGGTGGAAGTCCTGCACCTCGAAGCGCTCACCGCCCACGACCAGGATGGTGCTGGTGCCGTCGTCGTGCAGCTGAGCGCGCCTCAGGTGGGCCAGCGTGCCCACCCGCGACACGCGCTCCTGGAAGGGCAGCGGCGACGCCTGCGAGGACGCCAGCACCCGCACGATGCCGAACGGTTCCCCGGAGGCCTGCACGTCGCGCAGCAGCGCCCGGTAGCGTTCCTCGAACACGTACAGGGGCAGCGCCACACCCGGGAACAGCACCAGGTTCGGCAGGGGGAAGAGGGGGACGGTCATCCTGGGGGTCATGGTGGTCTTCTTTGCCGTGGCGGACTTGCGTAAATAGTACAGAGCCAGGACGTCCTGGCTTACTTTTCGTCGTCGGGAACAGTTTTTTTCCGCTTCGGCCGGCGGGGGGGTGGGGGCGGTGGGGCGTGCCACTCGCGCAACTGCTCCGGCGTGGCGCCCAGGCCGAGCAGGGTCACGCTGTCCTGCGGCGTCAGGGGCGCGGCGCGCAGCAGGTCCGGGCGGCGCGCGAGCGTCCGGGCCAGCGCCCGCTCGCGCCGCCACGCCGCGATGGCCGCGTGGTTGCCGCCCCGCAGGACGTCCGGCACGGCCACGCCGTTCCACTCGGGCGGCCGGGTGTACTCGGGATAGTCGAGCAGGCCGGAACTGAACGAGTCCGCGCGGTGCGAGTCCGGGTCACCGATCACGCCGGGCACCAGCCGGGCCACGGCCTCCAGCACGCACGCGGCCGCCGCCTCGCCGCCCATCATCACGAAGTCGCCCACGCTCAACTCGCGCGTGACGACCGTCTCCACGCGCGCGTCGAAGCCCTCGTAGCGCCCGCACAGCAGCGCCACGTGCGAGCGCGTGGCGAACTCCTCCGCGAGCGCCTGGGTGAAGGGCTGCCCGGCGGGCGTCAGCAGGATCACCTCGTCCGCCGGCGGGAGGCTGGCCAGCGCGCGGGCCGTGACGTCTGCGCGGATCACCATGCCCGCGCCGCCCCCGTACGGCGTGTCGTCCACCTTCAGGTGCCGGTTGCCGGCGTAGTCCCGCATGTCCACCACGTTCACGTCGATCAGGCCGCGGGTCCGCGCCTTCCCCACGATGGCCTCCTGCGCGAAGGGCGTCAGGAGTTCCGGAAACAGCGTCAGGAAGGAGAACGTCAGCATCTACGTCGGCCCGTCGGCGTCGACCGGAGTCAGCAGGTCGTCCGGCGCGTCCGCCGTCAGGGTCAGCGAGGCGGGGCGTCCCTGCGCGTTCAGGTTCACCACCACGTACGGCGCCTGGAGCGGCACCAGCGCGTCGCCGCCCTCATGCCGGACCACCAGCACGTCCTGGTGGCCCATGTCCTGCACGTCCACGACCTCCCCCCGCGTGTGCCCATCCGCACCGGCCACGAGCAGGCCGCGCAGTTCGTGGTAGTAGTACACGCCGCTCTCCGGCGCGGGCAGCTCGGCGTCGTCGGCGTAGACCTTCAGGCCGCGCAGCGCCTCGGCGCCCTCGCGGGTCGTGATGCCGGCCAGGTGCAGGGCCACACCGGGCGCGAGGGTCTCCACCCGCCGGACGCGCAGCCACCCGCGCTCCTCGACATACACGCGTTTCAGGGCCTTGAACTGCGCGGGGTCGCCCAGCACGTACACCTTGACGCCGCCCTGCACGCCGTGCGGGCCGAGCAGGTGCCCCAGGCGGGTGCGCTCCGTGTCCGTCACTGTTTGCGGGGCGCGTCCAGGTCCACGTTCACGCGCTCGCGCGGATCGCTCGCGGCGCGCACCAGGGTGCGGATCGCCTGGATCACGCGGCCCTGCCGGCCGATCAGGCGGCCTTCCTCGCCCGGCGCCACCCGCACGATCACCGTCGGCCCGCGCCGCGACACGCGCACCATCGGCGGCTGGTCCACCACGCTCTGGGCCAGGAAGAGGGTCAGGTCGACGGGGTCGGTTTTCATGCGGCGCATTGTAGTGCAGCGCCGTCGCCACGCGCCCACAACGAAAAAGGCTCCCGGAGGAGCCTGAGTCGCGCGCAGCGGCGGTCTTAGAACTTGACGCCCTGGCTCTTGAGGAGCCGCTTGGCGGTCGCGGTGGGCTGGGCGCCCTGCGCGATCCAGTGGGCGGCGCGCTCCGCGTCGATCTTGATGTGGGTGTCGCTGGTCTTGCGCGGATCGTAGTGGCCGAGGTTCTCGATGTAACCGCCGTCACGGGGGCGGCGGGCGTCGGCGACGACGATGCGGTAGTGGGGGTTGTGCGCGGAACCGAAACGGGACAGGCGGATCTTGACCATGATGGATAAACCTCGTGCTTCTGGGTGGTGATGAGGGGTGAGCTCCCGCCTAGGTCGCGGGGATCATGCGCCCGTCAGCAGCCAACCGGGAAGCGCACCGCAAAAGAGTATCAGGCCGGCCCATGACGTGACAAGGGGACGGCGCGGGTCAGAAGCCGGGGTTGACGTACGAGTCGCCGCGCTTGACGGAAAAGCCCATGCGGCCCGGCCCGAACACCGGGCTGCCGCCGATGCTGCCCAGCGGCGTGCCCTGGGCCACGCGGTCCCCCACGCTGACGGCCGGTTCGCGCAGACCCATGTACGCCGTGAGCAGGTTCCCGTGGTCCACGATGATCACGTACCCCAGCGTGCCGTACAGCGACGCGGCCAGCACGTTGCCCGCCCGCGCGGCCGTGGCCGACGACGCGTCCGCGCCGCTGAGCACCACCCACGGCGAGCCGTCGGTGCCGTAGGGGGCGGCGATGCGCCCGCCGGGCAGCGGAAACGCCAGCGGGCCGCTGGCCTGTGGCAGCGGCGCCAGGGCCACGTCCGCCTGCTGCTGTTCGGTCTCCACCTGGGTCTGCCGGGCGGCGATGGCGGCCTGCTCGTTCTGGAGCTGCTGCTCGCGCTGGCGCTGCGCCGCGAGCTGCGACGCCGCGACCCGCTGCCGCTCCTGCTCGGCCCGCAGCCGCGCCAGCCGCAGGGCTTCCTGACGGGCGCGTTCCCGCTCGGCCGCGAGGCGCCGGGCTTCCTCCTCGCGGCGGCGGCGTTCCTCGGCCAGGCGACGCTGCCGCTCGGCTTCGATGCGGGCGCGCTCGGCCACGACCTGCGTGAACAGCGACGTGATGGTGTTCGTCGTCAGGGCCCGCTCGGCCTGCTGCTGCGCGGCCAGGGTGCGCTGCCCGGCTTCCGACTGCTGCAACTGGGCCAGCAGCGCGCTCTGCTGCTGACGCTGGTCGCGCAGCCGGGCCAGCGCCGCGGTACGCCTGGCCTGCGCGTCCTGAAGCTCTGTGGTCTGCCGGGTCTGCTGCGCCTGCTGGGTCTGGAGCACCTGCACGTCGCCGCGCAGCGTCTCGATGACCTTCACGTTGTACTGCCCCGCGAGGTTGGCGTACTTCAGGCGGATCAGCAGGTCCGAGAAGCTGCTCGACTGCGACAGCAGTTGCAGGTACCGTCCGCTGCGGTCGCGGTACAGCGTGGTCAGGATCTCGCGCACGTCGCCCTTCAGGCGCTCCACGCGCGCCTGCGTGACCGCCAGCTGCGACGTCGTGTCGGCCAGCGCGCGCTGGGCGAGGGCGACCCGCGCGGTCAGGGTCGCCACCTGCCCCTCCAGCGAGCTGACGTTCGCCGCCAGCGTCTCCAGCCGCGCCAGCGTCTGTTTCTGCTGCGTGCTGAGGTTGGCGATGTTCTGCCGCAGCTTGTCCAGCTGCGCCGCCTGCTGCGCGCTGAGCTGCTGCTGCTGCTGGAGCTGCTGCTGAAGCTGCTGGAGCCGCTCGCTGGTCGTCTGCGCCGCGGCCGTGGCGAGCAGCGCCGCGAGCAGCCACACCCGCCCCGGCAGCCGGCGGCGCACGCTCACTCCAGCTCCTGCAGGTAGCGCCGGGTGGCGAACAGGCTGCCCAGCAGGCCCACCAGGATGCCCAGCAGGCCCACGCCGCCCAGCACCGGCACCAGCGTCGCCTGGTCCGTCACGACCGGGAACACCGGCGCGAGTTGCCGCACCCGCGCCACGAGTTCCAGATACCCTGGTGTAAGCAGCGCCAGCGCGATCACGGCGGCCAGCACACCCACGATCAGGCCCTCGATCACATGCGGCATGCGGATGAAGGCCCGTGTGGCGCCCAGCAGCCGCATCACGGCGATCTCGTTGCGCCGCGCGTACATCGCCACCCGCACTGCGTTCAGGATGTTGAACAGCGTTCCCAGCAGCAGCAGGCCCACCAGCGCGTACCCGACCGCGCGCACGGCCGTCAGGGTCTTCACCGTCGGGTCGACGTAGCCGGCGCCGTACTCCACGTCGTCCACGCCGGGCAGGCCCGAGACGGCTGCCGCCACCGTGCGCGAATCGCCCACCCGCGCCACCCGCAGGCGCAGCGTATCGGGAAAGGGGTTGCCCACCAGCGCCGCCGCGTCGCGCGTGTATGGCGAGTCCTTGGTCATCTCCGCCAGCACCTGATCGCTGGTCACGAGCTGCGCCGAACTCACCTGCGGCAGCGCCCGCGCGTACTTGAGCAGCGCCGCCGTGTCGGCGCCCGGTGTCAGGAACGCCGCGACCTCCACCTGCGATTCCAGCTGCGCCAGCGTGCGGTTCACGTTCAGCGTGAGCAGCAGCACCGAGCCCAGCATCAGCAGCGTCAGGGTCATGGTCACCAGTGTCGCCAGCGTCGCGGTCAGGTTTTCCCGCATGGCGAGCAGCGCCTGCCTGAGGTGGTACGTCACAGCGCGTACCCGCCGTACGGGTCGTCGCGCACCAGGCGGCCCTTGCGCAGCGTCAGGGTGCGGTGGCGGTAGGTCTCGACCAGATCCTTGGCGTGCGTGGCGACGACGACCGTGGTGCCGCGCAGGTTCACGTTCTGCAGCACCTTCAGCACCTCACGGCTGTTGTCCGGGTCGAGGTTCCCGGTGGGCTCGTCGGCCAGCAGCAGCGGCGGGTTGGACACGATGGCCCGCGCGATCGCCACGCGCTGCTGCTCGCCCTGCGACAGTTGCAGGGGCAGCGCGTACTTCTTGTGCTCCAGACCCACCGTGCGCAGCGCCAGCGTGACGCGCTGCGCCCACTCGCGCTGCGGCACGCCCGTCACGCGCAGCGCGAAGGCCACGTTGTCGAAGGCGTTCAGGTGTGCCAGCAGCAGGTTCTCCTGGAAGACGGTGCCCATGCGGCGGCGCAGCAGCGCGGTGCGGCGGCCCCGGTAGCGGTTCAGGGACTCGCCGGCCACCCGCACCTCGCCCTTGCTGGGCAGCGCCCGCTTGAGCACCAGGTTCATGAACGAGCTTTTCCCCGCGCCCGAGTGCCCGACGAGGTACGTGAACTCGCCCTTGCCGATGTGCAGGTTCAGGTCGTCGAGCGCCAGGGTGCGGGTCACGGGGTATTCGAGGGAAACGTGCCGGAATTCGATCACGCCGCACTCCAGGGAGCGGCGGGCAGGGAAGTGCTGGGGGGTGTGGCCATGCTCGCGCCGCAGCATAGCCCAGCCCTTCCGGCGCACCATGAAGGGACGCGCCCCAGCGTTCTCACCCGCGCTGTCATGGGTCATCCAATCCTCCTCATCCGCGCGCCCTATCCTGGCCGCGTGAACGCCAAACGCCTCACCGTGATCCTGACCGCCGCCGCGGCCACGGCCGCCGTCGCTTACGCCCAGCTCGGCGCCTATACCCAGGAGTCGCTAAATGCCACGGCCACCGGCCGCACTTTCCTGGAAGTCCTGAGCGACCTGAACAAGTACTACCTCAAGCCCGTGGATCAGGAAAAGCTGCTGCGCGGCGCCATCAACGGTGCGATCGGCAGCCTCGACGACGAGTTCACGTACTACTCGCAGCCCGAGGACAACGCCATCGACGCCGAGAACCTCCAGGGCGAGTTCTACGGCATCGGCGTGCAACTCATCGCCGCGAACTCCGACGGCACCGGCGGCAAGATCGACAACGTGTTCCGGGGCGGCTCGGCGTCCTCGGCCGGCGTGCAGATCGGGGACACCTTCCTCAAGATCGGCGACACGGACGTCAGCACCAAGAAACTCAACGACATCGTGCGGCTTGTGCGCGGCGAGAAGGGCAGTACCGTGAACGTCACGTTCTCCCGCAACGGCAAGCCCTACGTCGTGAAGATGGAACGCCAGCCCGTCACCATCGTCAGCGTCGAGACGACCGTGTTGCCCGGCAACATCGGGTACATCGGCCTGAACACCTTCTACAACACCAAGGTCATCGAGCAGTTCCGCGCCGCCGTGGCCGACATGAAGAAGAAGAACGTCAAGGGCCTGATCCTGGATCTGCGCGACAACGGCGGCGGCCTGCTGACCGCCGGGGTGGACGTGGCCGACCAGTTCCTCCAGAGCGGCCCCATCGTCAGCCTGCGCGACCGCAGCGGCAAGACCGAGGTGTACGGCGCGGCCAAGCCCTCCGCGACCGACTACACCGGGCCGCTGGTCGTGCTCGTCAACAAGAACTCCGCCAGCGCCAGCGAGGTCGTGTCCGGCGCGTTGCAGGACGACAGCCGCGCCAAGATCATCGGTGAGCAGACCTTCGGCAAGGGCGTGGCCCAGATCCCGATCGACAACCTGCCCGACGGCGGCAAGGTCGCCATCGTGAACTCCGCGTGGCTGACGCCGAAAAACCGCGAGATCCACAAGAAGGGCATCACGCCCGACGTGGTCGTGACCGACACCCGCTACACCCAGCCGCTGAACTTCACCGGCGGCGGTCTCAAGGCCGGCGAGAAGGTCACCCTGACGGTCGCCGGCAAGCCCGTGACCGTCACCGCCGACAAGGACGGCAAGTTCAGCTACACCGGCGAGGCCGCCCGCCCGTCCCGCAGCGCCGCCCAGGGCGAGGCGATTGTGGACGTGAACACCGACGCCATTCTCAAAGCTGGCCTGGCGCAGTTCAAGTAAGGCTCTGCGTGACAGAGCACGTCAAGGCGCGCCCTCCCGACCGGGAAGGGCGCGCCCTTGACAGAGCGGCTTTACAGCGCGGCGATCACGGCGTCCGTGAATTCCTTGGTGCCGGCGGTGCCGCCCAGGTCGCGGGTGCGGGGGCCTTCGGCGAGCACCTTGTTCACGGCGGCGTCGATGCGGCGGGCGGTGTCGTGGTCGCCGATATGGTCGAGCATGATCACGGCGGCCAGGATACTCGCGGTGGGGTTGCTGATGCCCTGCCCGGCGATGTCCGGCGCGCTGCCGTGCACCGACTCGAAGATGCCGAACTTGTCGCCCACGTTCCCGCTCGCGGCGATGCCCAGACCGCCGACCAGTCCAGCGGCGAGGTCGCTGAGGATGTCGCCGAACATGTTTGTCATGACCATCACGTCGAACTGGCGGGGGTTGCGCACGAGCTGCATGGCGGCGTTGTCCACGATCATGGTGCTGGTGTTCAGCCCCTCAACGGTCTTGCAGTGGTCGAGGATGGTGTTCAGGAACAGGCCCTGCGTGACCGGCAGCACGTTGGCCTTGTGCACGACCGTGAGGCGGCCGCTGCGCTTCATGGCGAGGCTGGCGGCGTACCGCCCGATGCGGTCGCTGGCGTCCTTGGTGATCACCGTGTCGGCGATGGCGACGTCGCCGTAGCGGCGCTCCTGCTCGACGTACAGGCCCTGCGTGTTCTCGCGCACGATCACGAGGTCCACGTTCTCGTAGGCGCCGGGCACCGGGCGGGTCTTGGTGGGGCGGACGTTCGCGTACAGGCTGTACTTCTGGCGCAGGTGCCGGATCGCGCCGAAAAAGCCCTTGGGTTTCTCGCCGCTGGGGCTGGTGGCCGCGCCGAACAGGGTGGCGTGGGTGTTTTCCACCGCGTCGTAGGTGGCCTGCGGCACCGAGGTGCCGTGGTCGAGGTAGTACTCGTAGCCGGCCTCGGCATGCACGTATTCCGCGTCGAAGCCGGCGGCGTCCAGCACGCGGCGGGTGGCGGGGATGACTTCGTGGCCGATGCCGTCCCCTTCGATCAAGCAGATGCGGTAGGTCGCCATGTCCCGACCAGTGTAAGCCAGTGCCGTATCCGGAAGGGAGCGATCAAGCCCGCGGGGCGTTACCGGGGGCGTGACGCACCACGTCCGCGGCGAGTTCGGCGGCCAGGAGCGGTCCCAGCAGGAAGCCCTGACTGCCCAGGCCGCGCAGGTGCCACACGCCGTCGCCGTCCCGCCCGGCGCTCAGGCCGGACAGCCGCGTGCCGCGCCACGTGCCGGTGATCCGGGTGCCCGCCAGCGGCGCCAGGGCCGCACCCTTCCCGAGCAGCCAGCCCAGCGACGCGAGTGGCAGGACTTCCGGCCCCCACTGCGCGGCCGGCGCCTCGAAGGTCGCGCCGAGCACCCCGCCCCGCGCCGCCGGAGCGAGGTACGCGCCGAAACTGACGGGCGCGGGTGTGGCGGGCCGGTCAAGAAGCAGCATTGTGCCTGCGCGGTGCGTGCCGGGCAGGCTGGCCCAGGAAGCCCCGACGGCCCCCCCGCAGTGGATGACGGCGGCGGCTGGCAGCACGGAGCCGTCGTCCAGCGTCACGCGGTCGGCGGTCCAGTCCGTCGCCCGCGCGCGGATCACGGCGGCCCCCGAAGCGCGGCGCAGCGCCTGTGTGAAGGCCGCGCCGTCCACCCAGCCGCCCTCCGGCAGGTGCAGCACGGCCTCCCAGCCGGCGGAGAGGGGAAAGGGCACCTCTGCCGGACGGCGCCACGCCGCGTTCAGGCCGTCGGGTCGGTGCCGGTCGAACTTCGCGCGGGTCTTCGCGTCCGGGACGGGCCGGTAGACGCCGGTGGCCCCGTGCGGAATGTCGTGGCCAGCCGCGGCCAGCTCCCGCAGCAGCGCCCACGTGAAGGGCAGGCCCTCCAGCGCCCGATCCGGCACGCGGCCCGCCTGCCCGCGCACCGGGTTGAGCAGCGCCGAGGGCACGGTGCTCGCGGCGTGGATACCCGCGTCGATCATGGTGACGGCCTGCCCGGCCCGGCCCAGGACATACGCCACGCTCGCCCCGGCGATCCCGCCCCCGATCACCACGACCGGCGGCGTCATGCCACCCGGATGGCGCGCAGGCATTCACGTTTGCCCGGCGCTCCGGGGCGGCGCTCGACCCGCAGGCCTGCCGCCTCCAGCGCGCGGCGCACATGCCCGGCGGCGGAATACGTGGCGATCATCCCGCCCGGCGCGAGTGCCCCCGCAAGCCGCGCCACGAAGTCCGGTGTCCAGACCTCCGGGTTGCGGGTGGGCGAGAAGCCGTCGAGGTACAGGGCGGTCGCCCAGTCCTGCGGCAGCGCGGCCTCCAGCACGTCCGCAAAGTGGACGGTGACGGCCACGCCGCCCGCCTCGACGTGAACCGGGGCCGATGGTGCAGTGTCCGGCCAGCGGGCCAGCAGCGCTGCCCACACGGCGGGCATGTCCGCGCCGGCCACCTCGCGCAGCACCTCCACCGGGGCAGGATCGAACTCCCACGCCACGTACGCCAGCGGAGCGCCGCGCCTAGCAGCGTCTGCCACCGTCGCGCGGAAGTTCACGCCCAGCCCGAAGCCCACCTCCAGCACGCGCGGCGCGGGGTGCTCCTGGGTGCCCGTGCCCTCCACGAAGACGTGCCGGGCCTGGGTGGCCGCGCCGTGCCGCGATCCGTACGCCTCGCCGTAGCGGGCGCTCAGCGCCGTGCGCGAACCGTCCGGCGTGGTGATGATCGGCAGGTCGTCGGTCGGCACGCCCCGCAGGATAGTGCGGCGGTCATGACGTCCAGCGCGCGCGCCCTGCTACCCTGACCCGCGATGAGCGTTTCCTCCGTCCCCACCGCGCCGCGCCTCGTCCTGGGCATCGACACGTCCTGCGACGACACCGGCGTGGGCGTCGTGGAACTCGCTCCAGATGGCACCCTGACCGTCCGGTCGAACCGGGTGTGGTCGCAGACCGTCCACGCGCGCTACGGCGGGGTCATGCCGGAACTCGCCAGCCGCGAACACGTGGAACGCATCGCGGACATCACCCGGGACGCGCTTGCGGAGGCGGGCGTGACCCTGTCGGATATCGGCGCTGTGGCGGCCACCTCCGGCCCCGGGCTCGTCGGCGCGCTGCTCGTCGGCCTGATGTACGGCAAGGGCCTCGCGCAGGCGCTGGACGTGCCGTTCTACGCCGCGCACCACCTCGAAGGCCACATCCATGCCGCGGCGGCCGAGGGCAACCTCCAGGCCCCCTACCTGGCCCTCGTCGTGTCCGGCGGGCACACTCACTTGTTCGACGTGCCGCGCGACGGCGAGTACGTGCTGGTCGGCGCCACGAAGGACGACGCCGCCGGTGAGGCCTTCGACAAGATCGCCCGGCTGGCGGGCCTGGGCTACCCCGGCGGCCCCGCCATCAGCGACGCTGCCACGCGCGGCAACGCGGACGCTGTGCTGCTCAAGGAACCCCTCCAGGGTCAGAAGGGCTTCGACTTCAGTTTCAGCGGGCTGAAGACCGCCGCCCTTCTCGCCCACCGCGCCGGCGCGAAGCCAGAAGACCTCGCCGCCAGCTTCCAGCGTATGGCCGTGCACTTCCTCGTGAAGACCACCGTCCGCGCCGCCGAGGCGACCGGGCGGGACACCGTGGTCGTGTCCGGCGGGGTGGCGGCGAACCGGGCGCTGCGCGAGGCCTTCGCGCGCACTGATCTGCGCGTCGTGTTTCCCGGCGCCGGCCTGAACACGGACAACGGCGCGATGATCGCGCTGGCCGGTGCGGCGGCGCTGCAGCAGGGGAGACCGGCGAGCGCGCTGGACGGTGGGGCGAGTGCGTATGCGCCTCTGGCGAACGTCTAGGGCTGAGCGAGTCACTGAGTGCCCCACCCCCCGGCCCCCTACCCCGGAGGGGCAGGGGGAGCGGCGCTGCGCTGGGCATGTGGTCGCCACGTCGTTCAAGCTGGCGTGACACAGGGTCTCGTCAGCGTGGGGCCTTGTAGCTGCCATATGCGTTGTCGTCGTCACCGCCCGCGCGCTGCGCGCACGATGGCTTTCGGTCAGGGGCAGGGTGGGTCGCTTCGGTTGTTGACCCACCCCGTTGCGGGGACTCGCAGAGCTGCTTGCTGAGGCTGAATGGGACTGGACAGCCCCTTAGTCCCTCTCGGGAGACCCAACCGTTGGTCGGTAGCAGAAGTCGGGGGTTCAGGCGCCGGGACGTTGGGCCTTCATGCGCTCGCGGGCGTCGTGGGCAAGTTCGCGGCGCAGGATCTTCATGGCGGCGGTCTTGGGGAGTTCGTCGCGGAATTCGACGGAACGGGGCACCTTGTACGCGCTCAGCTGGGCGCGGCAGTGCGTGATCAGGTCCTTGTCAGTCACGGTCTGGCCGGGGCGCAGGGCCACCACGGCGTGGACGCTCTCGCCGCGGTACTCGTCCGGCACACCCACGGCGGCGGCTTCCATCACGGCGGGGTGGGTCATCAGGATTTCCTCGACTTCACGCGGGTAGATGTTGAAGCCGCCCGCGATGATCAGGTCCTTCTTGCGGTCGACGATGCGGAAGTACCCGGCGTCGTCCATGGTGGCGAGGTCGCCGGTCTTCAACCACGTGCGGCCGTGGGCGTCCACGAGGGTCGCGGCGGTCTCGTCCGGGCGCTGCCAGTAGCCCTGCATGACCATCGGGCCGGCCACCCACAG
This sequence comes from Deinococcus metalli, assembly GCF_014201805.1. Classification (NCBI taxonomy): domain Bacteria; kingdom Thermotogati; phylum Deinococcota; class Deinococci; order Deinococcales; family Deinococcaceae; genus Deinococcus; species Deinococcus metalli. The sequence continues at coordinate 130,222 of NZ_JACHFK010000011.1, forward strand.
TTCGCCGGTCTCGCCGTGCGGGACGGGCTGGCCGTGGTCGTCCACCACCAGGGCGTCCACGCCGGGGAAGGGCAGGCCGATGCTGCCCTCCTGCTGCTCACCGAAGATCGGGTTGGTGTGGGTGATCGGGCTGGCTTCGGTCAGGCCGTAGCCCTCGACAAGGTTCGCGCCGTTCGTGATGTCGCGGAAACGCCGGGCGGTCTCGCGCAGCAGGGGGGCGCTGCCGCTGATGCACGCGCGGATGGTGGTCAGGTCGTGCGCGGCGGTCTCGGGATGGGTGTTGATGGCGTTGTACAGCGTGGGCACGCCGGGAAACAGCGTGGCCTTCGTGCGGGAGATGCCGTCCAGCACCATCCGGAGGTCCCGCGGATTGGGGATCAGCACCATGGTCGCGCCAGTCAGGACGCTGAGGTTCATGGCGACCGTCATGCCGTACACATGGAAGAACGGAATGGCGGCGAGCGTGACCTCCTGGCCCTCGCGCAGGCCGGCCATCCACGCGCGCGCCTGCTCGGCGTTCGCCACGAGGTTGCGGTGAGACAGCATCGCGCCCTTGGGCGTGCCGGTGGTGCCGCCGGTGTACTGAAGCAGCGCGGTGTCCCCGGGGCGGCGGGTCACGCCGGGCACGGCAGGTGGCTGCGAGCGGATCACGGCCGAGAAGGGCAGGGTGCGCTCGGCGGCCGGCACGCGCACCCACGTGCCCTCATGGCGGGCCTTGAGGGGGTACAGCAGGTTCTTGGGAAACGGCAGCGCATCCTGGATACCGGTGACCAGCACGCGCTTGACCGGGACCTGCGCGCGGATCTGCTCGTAGCGCGCGTAGAAGGTGTCGAGCAGGATCAGCGTCTCGGCGCCCGAGTCGGTCAGCTGGTGCCCGAGTTCGGAGGGCGTGTACAGCGGACTGGTGTTCACGACCACGGCGCCCGCGAGCAGTGCGCCGTAGAACGCGGTCACGAACTGCGGGCAGTTGGGCAGCATGATCGCGACGCGGTCGCCGGGCCGCACCCCTACCTTGTGCAGCGCGCTCGCCAGGCGGCGGGCGTCGTCCAGCAGGGCGCGGTAGGTCGTCGTGGCGCCCAGGAAGTCCAGGGCCACCCTGTCCGGCCAGGTGGCGGCGGCGTGCTCCAGCAGCTGCGGCAGGGTGCGCTCGGTGGGCTGGAAGTCGTGCGGCACGCCGGGTTCGTAGTGCGTGAGCCAGGGGCGGGGCAGGGGCTGGGTCATGGCGTCCTCGGGAGCAGTGGGCGGGGTGGAGTGAAGCGGGAGCGCGGAGGGGGCGCCGCCAGGGCGGGCACGGCGGAGGCCGTCGTCGGAACTGCACCGGGTTCTAAATTGAACCAAGTATAAGTTATCGGCGCGGCCCCGGCGTTCACCCGGCGGGGGACACCCACCCCGGTGAGCGGCCCCGCGCCCTGCTAGGGTGCCCGCATGAGGTACCGCACCTTCGGCGAACCCGACTACGCCGCCCTCCAGGCGCTCGACGCGGCCGCACTCCGGCACGCCGACCCTGCCTTCGAGACTCTGCCGGAACGCGAGCGCGACGGCCGCGCGCACACCAGCCTCGCGGCCCTGAAGTTCTACGAACGCAGCGAGCACTCCTTCGTGGCCGAGGACGACAGCGGCCTGCGCGGCTTCGTGTTCGCGCAGCACGTTTGGCAGGGTGACCGGCCCATCGTCCTGATCCGCACCGTGTCGCTCGCGCCGGACGCGCCGGACGGCACGGCGGGCGGCCTCTTCCAGGCGGTCGTGAAGAGCGCGTACGACAGCGCCGTCTACGAGCTGCACTTCCCCGTGACGCCCGCCCTGCACGCCAAGGCGCGCGAGGAGGGCACCGTCAGCCCCGGCCCCTACGGGATCTGCCACCTGGGCAGCCGCACCGAGACCGCGCCGGGCCCGCGCGTGGGTTCCCCCGCGTGATCCCAGTCGCGGCACAGACAGCGCCGGCACCCGGCGGCATAATGCCCGCATGACCACCCCACCCACCCGCGTCCTGCTGGGCGTCCGCGGTATGAGCCGCGATGCCGGGCGGACGGTCGCCGCCGCCCTCCTCGCCACGCCCGGTGTGCAGCGCGCCACGCCCGACGAGGGCCAGATCGAGGTGTATTACGACGCCACCGAACTCACGGTCATGGACCTCGTGCGCCGCGTGCGCGCCCAGGGCTTCCTGGCCGGCATGCTCTGAGCGTGGCGCTGGGGTATGTCGGCGTCCTGACCATCCGGGTGGACATGCCGTGGGTCAGCAACCTCAAGGAAAAACGCGCTCTGGTGCGCCCCGTCGTGGAGCGCCTGAAGGCCCGCTACCCCCTGACCGTGGCCCGGCTGGACGGCCTGGACGCCCACGACTGGGAGGTGATCGGCGTGGCGACCATCAGCAACGACTACGGCTGGGTCGAGGAGACCCTGCGCATGGCCGCCGACTACATCGCCAAGGAAGGGCCGTACCGCGTGACCAGCGAGCAAACCGTCATCACGCCGCTGGACGGTGAAGAACTGGGTACCGACCCGGACGACGACTGACCCGGAGGGAATAGAGCGGAGGCGGCCAGGGAGTCCCCGGCCGCCTCCGCTCCTCATCCGTCTACTTCCGCGCGGCGAGGTCCGTGGTCAGGGTCTTGAAGGCCTCGGGCCGGCTCAGCACGCGCCAGTTCAGGACGTTCGCGCCGCTGAACTGCCCCACCGCGTTGGCGCTGCAGTCGTAGGTGACGTTCGCCTTGCGCATGATCGGCCACACCACGGCCGCCGCGCGCCCCGCCACGTCGCGCCGGGCGACCGGCCCGAACAGGCGCGAGTCCTCGGAACCGTTCGCGGTGCGGTTGTCACCCATCACGAAGTACGAGCCGGCCGGCACGGTGATTTCCGCCTGGTTCGGCACCACGCTGTACTGGTCCGAGGTGGTCTGGGTCGCAAGCGGGCTCTGCGTGTCCCAGCAGCCCTGCTCACGCCAGTAGTCGGTGGTCCACGACGAATCGAGCTTCACGCCGTTGACCGTGACCTCGCCGGCCTGCACCTTGATCCTGTCGCCGGGCAGGCCGATCAGGCGCTTGATCAGGAAGGGCCGGTAGGTGTACAGCCCGAACGCGCTCTTGTTCAGGTTGGCGATCTTTGCGGATGCCTCGCGCGGCGGCTTGAAGATCAGGATGTCGCCGCGTTTGAATTCCCCCACGCCGGCCTTGTGCAGCCACGTCTCGTACTTCGGCACGAACACCCGCTCACGGTCGCGCAGGTTGGGCATCATGCTCACGCCGTCCACGCCGACCAGCGTCGCCACGAACTGCGTGATGACCACCGCGAACACGATGGGTTCCAGCAGTTCCTTCCACAGTTTCTGCAGCGCGGTCGGGGCGGCTTTACTAAGTCTCGTCATGCACCGCGCAGGATAGCCCATCCATTCTGAAGATCAGCAGGAGCGCAGGGCCCGCGTGACTCGTCCGGTGGGGGAGGGCCTATCCGGTGGCCCGATCCCTGGGGTAGCTTGGAGCCGTGCCGCTCGCAGGACAGGTGGTTGGAGATGGAATCCGGCTCGTCCGCCCGGTCGGTCGCGGCTCGCACAGCCTGGTGTACTTCGGCGTGTCCAGAGAAGGCCAGCCCTGTGCGGTGAAGATCTTCCCCGCGCACCTCGCCCACTTCGCGGACCGCGAGTACCACCACGCCCGGGGCCTGGACCACCCCCGCCTGGGCCGCATGATCGGCCGGGCCGACGTGGACGGCCAGCCCGCCCTGGTGGCGGCGCTCGCCCGCGGCGAGGTGCTGTTCACGCGCTACGCCCAGCGGCCCGCCGCCACGCACGACCGGCGCGCGTTCCTGCTCACGATGGCGCACGTTCTGGACGGCCTGGCCTACCTGCACGGGGTGGGGCTGGTGCACCGCGACCTCAAGCCCGAGAACATCATCGTCGAGACCGACGGCAGCGCGAAACTGGTGGACTTCGACCTGTCCGGCCCGGCGCTGGAGACCTTCGAGGCGCCCACCCGCTTCGGCACCGCCGCGTTCCAGAGTCCGGAGGCGGCGCGCGGCGAACCCCTCGGGCCGGAGAGCGACCTGTACGGCGTGGGCATCCTGCTCGGCTGGGGCCTCCACGGTCTTCTGGCCGAGCCCGGCGAGACGTGGCCGGGCACGACGGACCCGCTGGCGAGCCTCCACGCGGCCCTGGTCCGCCCGGACCGGCGCGAGCGCCTGCACGACGCGCAGGCGGCGAGGCGGGAACTGCTCCGCCTCGCCGGCCTGCCGTACTGACGGGTTCTAGCCCAGCACGATCCGCGCCTCGTTCGGACGCAGCGGCGCGCCGGGCTGCGGCCGGTCGCCCTCGCTGCTGAGCAGGGTGTCCCCGTTCCCGAGGTCTCCGAGGTCGTGGGTGCCGGCCCCGAAGTTCAGCAGCACCGTCACGGTCTCGCCCTCCAGCTCACGGCGGTACGCGAGGACGTCCTCCGCGCCCGTGTCGAGACTGGTGTACGAGCCGGCCAGCAGCGCCGGGTGCTCGCGGCGCAGGCGGGACAGGGCGCGGAAGTAGTGCAGGTCGCTGGCGGAGTCGGCCTCCTGCGCGGCCACGTTCACCGCCACCGCGTCGTCCGCGAGCGGCAGCCACGGCGTGATGCCCGCGCCGGTGAAGCCCGCGTTCTCGGTCTCGTCCCACTGCATGGGAGTGCGTTCCGGGTCGCGGCTCGCGGCCGGCACGTCCGGCTGTTGCAGGCCCGCCGGGTCGACCATGCGGTCCAGCGGAATCGGGACGTTCTGCATGCCGATCTCGTCACCGTAGTACACCGTGGGCGTGCCGCGCAGGGTCAGCAGCAGCGTCTGCGCCACGCGGTACTGTGCCGCACCCACCCGCGTCTTGAAGCGGTGCTGGTCGTGGTTGCCCAGCACCCAGTTCGGCCATGCGCCCGCCGCGCGGCTCGCCGCGTCGTAGCCGTCCGCGAAGGCGCGCACCACGCCCGCTTGCCACGGCAGCAGGATCAGGTGGAAGTTGAAGGGCAGGTGCACCATCTGGGCGTCGGCCGTGCCCGCGTAGGGCAGCAGTTTCTCCATCGGCAGGTAGATCTCGCCCACCATCATGCGGTCGTCGAACTCGTCCAGCACGCGGCGCATCTCACGGATGTAGTCGTGGGTCTCGGGCTGGTCCTGCGTGTAGATGTGGTCGAGTTTCGCGTGCTCGACGGTGCCCGGTGTCCACGCAGGGTTCTCGGGCTCGTCCAGGAAGCGCTCGTCCTCGGCCAGCAGCCAGATCACGTCCACGCGGAAGCCGTCCACGCCGCGGCGCATCCAGAAGCGCAGCACATCGCCCATCGCGGCGCGCACCTGTGGATTGCGCCAGTTCAGGTCGGGCTGGCTGGGCAGGAACTGGTGCAGGTAGTACTGCCCGCTCGCCGGGTCAAGCGTCCACGCGGGGCCGCCGAAGAACGACACCCAGTTGTTGGGCGGCCCGCCGTCCGGCGCGGGATCACGCCACACGTACCAGTCGCGCTTCTCGCTGTCCCGCGAGGCGGTGGACTCGCGGAACCACGCGTGGTCCGAACTGGTGTGGTTCGGCACGTAGTCGAGCATGATCTTCAGGCCCAGGGCGTGCGCTCCGGCCACCAGCTCGTCGAAGTCAGCGAGCGTGCCGAACAGCGGGTCGATGTTGCAGTAGTCCGCGACGTCGTAGCCGAAGTCGCGCATGGGGCTGGTGAAGATGGGCGAGAGCCACACGGCCTCGATGCCCAGGCTGGCGAGGTACGGCAGCCGCGCGGTGATGCCGCGCAGGTCGCCCACGCCGTCGCCACCGCTGTCCTGGAAGGACCGGGGGTAGATCTGGTAGATGATGCCGCGCTGCCACCACTTCAGTTCGCCCGCCAGGGTCGTGCGTTCGGTCATGCCCGCAGCGTAGCAGGAAAACGGGCTGACTGAATCGATTCAGAAGACCGGTCTAGGCAATCCGGCGGCCACTGACGCCCCGCTCAGTTCGCCGGCGTGTCTGAGCCCAGGCGCACGGTCACGTCCGCCCCGGGCACACCCGCCGTGGCCGCGACCGAACCGTGCCCCACGTCCCGCTGCACCCGGCCGGCCAGGGTGCCCGAGATGGTCGTCGCGGCCGGACCGCGCGGACCGTTCGCGATGGACACGTTGCGGTAGCCCAGCTCCTCCAGCCGGGTCTTCAGCCTCCGCGCGCTGCCGTCCGGCGCGTCCACGTTCACCACTGCCACGTTCAGGAAGCGTGGGTCGTTCGGGTCCCGGAAGGATTTGGCGACCAACGCGTCCAGCGCCGCCTGGTCCACGTTCCACACACTTGCTGCGCCCTGATACCCGAAGGTGCCGGGCACCGTGCTGGTCTGGAGCTTCATGCCGCCCGCCGCCGCCCCCAGCAGCGCGCCCATGGTCTGTTTGTCCAGGCCGGACTTCGTGTTCCGGTCGACTGCGCTGAGCATCAGCGGCACGCGCCACCAGTTCCACGGCCGCTTGACCTGCCCGGCCAGCGCCTTCAGGAACAGCTGCTGACGCGCCACCCGCCCGATATCGCCCAGGTTGTCGTGCCGGAAGCGCAGGAAGCCCTCGGCCTGCACGCCGTTCAGGTGCTGTGGGCCCGGTTGCAGGTCAATGTGCAGGTGCCCGGCGTTGTCGTCGTACTTCATGCGGCTCGGCACGTCCAGCGTGATTCCGCCGGCCGCGTCGGTCAAGGCCCGCAGGGCGTACAGAGACACGAACGCGTAGCCGTCCACGTGCACGCCGGTCAATTTCTGCACCGCCGCGATCAGCATGTCCGGCCCGCCGTGCGGATTCGCGCCGTTGATCTTGCCGTAGCCCCATCCGGGAATATTCATCCACGAATCCCGCGGAATGCTCAGCAGGTTCACCTGCCCGTCCGGCCGCGCCTGGGCGAGCAGAATGGTATCCGTGTTCCCGCTGTAGTCCTCGGGTTTTGCCGGCCACGGCCACACCGGTGCGGTGTCGTCGTACCGTGGCGCCACGCCGGCCAGCAGCACCGTCACCGGCCGGTCCGGACGCTGAGGCCACGCTCCATACCGGGCCAGAAACGGAGCGGCCGGGGCCGCCACCGCCACCACCGCAGCCAGCACCACGCCCACGACGACCCTTGCACGCACGCGGCGAGCATACCGGCCGGCGCAGGCAAAGTCATTCACCATTGGGATGACGGGGTGCTGGGGCGAGCGGGAGAGTGCCACCTCTACAGAAAGCCTTGAGGGGCACCCAATATGGATGTCAGCGGCGACGGTGTTCCGTGTCAATTCGCAGCCGTCAGTTTCCGCAAACCGGCTGCGGACGCCTACCCGCTGACGCTCGGGTTCTGGACAGGTGGGCGAGTTGCGCGCTGTACGGACTTTCCTCCGTTCGCAATCGCCCGGGGAACACGCCATGTTGGACGGGCAGCTACTGACGGCTCAGTCGAACGTAAAGGCGCCGTCCTCCACATCGACGGTCACCGCGCCACCGTCTTTCAGGCGCCCGAACAGGAGTTCGTCGGCCAGGGGGCGTTTGACTCGCTCCTCGATCACGCGGGCAAGGGGGCGGGCGCCCATCGCCGGGTCGTAGCCGAGGTCTGCCAGCCGCGCGCGGGCAGCGTCCGTGACGGTCACGGTCACCTGCCGCTCGGCGAGCTGGGCCGACAGGTCGCGCAGGAACTTGTCCACCACGCCCGCCATGACCTCGCGCGACAGCGGCCGGAAGTGGATCACGGCGTCCAGGCGGTTGCGGAATTCCGGCGTGAAGGTGCGCTTCACGGCCTCGGCCGATTCGCCGGGGCGGCCCTCGCGCGAGAAGCCCAGCGCGGGCCGGCTCGCGTCGGCCGCGCCAGCGTTCGTGGTGAACACCAGGATCAGGCCCCGGCCATCCACCTTCTTGCCGGCGTGGTCGGTCAGGGTGCCGTGATCCATGAGTTGCAGGAAGATGTTGTACACGTCCGGGTGCGCCTTCTCGATCTCGTCGAGGAGCAGCACGGCGTGCGGGGCCTTCGCCACGGCGTCCGTGAGCAGGCCGCCCTGGTCGAAGCCCACGTAGCCGGGGGGCGCGCCGATCAGCCGGGCAACGGTGTGCGGCTCCTGGTACTCGCTCATGTCGAAACGCGACAGGGTCACGCCCAGCCGGTCGGCCAGCGCGCGGGCCAGTTCGGTCTTGCCCACCCCGGTCGGCCCGGCGAACAGGAACGCGCCCTGCGGCTTCTGCGGATCGCGCAGTCCGGCGCGGGCGAGCTTGACGGCCGAGGCGACGGCCCCCACCGCCTCATCCTGACCGTACACACGCGTCCGGAGGTCGGCCTCCAGCGTGGCGAGCGACTGCACTTCCTCGGCCTTGACCGCCCCGACCGGGACGCGGGCCATGCGGGCCACGGTCGCCTCGATGTCCGGCACGTCGATCACGCCGCCCTGTCCGGCGCTGCTGCGGGCCGCGCCCGACTCGTCCAGCACGTCGATGGCCTTGTCCGGCAGGAAGCGGTCGCGCAGGTGCCGCGCCGAGAGCCGCACGGCCGCGTCCAGCGCCGGGTCGGTGTACGTCACGCCGTGGTGCTCGGCGTAGCGGCCCGCCAGGCCGCGCAGGATCGCCAGGGCGTCCTCCTCGGACGGTTCGGGCACGTCCACCGTCTGGAACCGCCGCCACAGCGCGCGGTCTTTTTCCAGGTGACGCAGTTCCGCCGGCGTGGTCGCACCCAGCACGCGCAGCTTGCCGCGCGCCAGGGCGGGCTTGAGGAGGTTCGCGGCGTCCACGCTGCCGCCCTCGGTCGCTCCTGCGCCGACCAGGGTGTGCAGCTCGTCGATGAACAGCACCGCGTTCTGCCCGTCGAGTTCGGCCAGCACGCCCTTGAGTCGCTGCTCGAAGTCCCCGCGGAAGCGGGTGCCGGCCAGCAGCGCACCCAGGTCGAGCGCGTACACGGACGCGCCCTTCAGGAAGCCCGGTGCCCGTCCGTCGACCACCCGCTGCGCCAGACCCTCGGCCAGCGCGGTCTTGCCGACGCCCGGCTCGCCCACCAGCACCGGGTTGTTCTTGCCGCGCCGCGCCAGCACGTGCACCACGCGCTCCAGCTCCACGTCACGGCCGATCACCGGGTCGAATTCCCCGGCGCGGGCCTGCTCGGTGAGGTTCGCCGCGTAGGCCTCCAGCGGGCTCTGCTGCGGCTCGGCCTCGGCCTCGGTGCCGTCCACGCCGGCCGTCACGCGCTCCCGGCCGCGGCCGTCCACCTTCGCCACGCCGTGCGAGATGTAGCTCAGTACGTCCAGCCGCGTGACCCCCTGCGCCTCCAGTGCCGCACGCGCCGGGCTGTCGGGTTCCTCCAGCAGTTCGGCCAGCACGCGGGCGCCGTCGGCCTGTTCGTGCCCCTTGCCGCTGGCGTGCAGTTGCAGCACGGCACCCTGCAGGGCGCGGTGTACGCCCAGCGTGAAGTCCGGCTCGGCGTCCTCCACCACCTCCAGTTCGGCCAGCGTGTCCTGGAGGGCGTCGCGCAGTCCCGGCACGTCCACGCCCAGGGCCAGCAGCGCGTCGCGCGCTTCCGGGTCGTGCGTCAGGGCCAGCAGCAGGTGCTCCTGCGTCACGTATTCGTGCCCCGCCTCACGCGCGTAGTCCGCCGCGCGGCCCACCGTGACCTGCAGATGTTCCCCGATCATGCGAACCTCAGGTGAGCCAGGGGCGAACCCGAGCGGAGCGAGTGTGAGAGAGATACGGGAGTGAAGCGATGTAAAAAAGATGTGCCGATCCGTGCACGGCAACTCTTGGAATTGCGAAAGTTCCGTATCATTCCTCCGCCTCCGGTTCCGCCACGACCTGCAGGGGATAGCCCTCGGCCCGCGCGTGCGACGTCACCTGCGCCACCTTCGTCTCGGCCACGTCGCGCGAGTACACGCCCGCCACGCCGCGGCCCTTGTGGTGCACGGCCAGCATGATCAGCTGGGCGTCGTGCTCCGCCTTACGGAAATAGCGCGTGAGGACCATCACCACGAAGTCCATCGGCGTGTAGTCGTCGTTCAGCAGCAGCACGCGGTACAGCCGGGGCCGCCGCGTCTGCGTGCGTTCCAGCGTCTGGGTGTGGCCTTCGCCCTCTCGGCGCGTCATGCGCGGAGTCTAGCTGGCCTGTGGTGGGCAAATGGTGCCCCTCCACCACGTCAGCGCGCCGGCAGCACCCGGTGCAGTTCCGCCCGCACCTCGGCCGGCGAATACGCGCGCGAGGGCAGGCGCAGCAGCGGCAGCCCCGCGCTGCGGAACGCGACGTCCTTCACCGCGTCCCGGTGCTGCTGCCGCTCGGAGGCGTGCGAGCGGCCGTCCAGCTCGATGCCCAGCACCGGCCGGTAGCCCTGGGCGGCGTCCACCAGCAGGAAATCCACGTGCTTGTCGCGCAGCCGGCCCAGCGTGGCGGCCCGCGACCCCTCCGCCGTGATCTTAAACAGGTCGTTCAGGCGCACGTTCGGGAACACGCGGTAGGTCGTGCCCTGCGTCGCCTCCGTCAGGGCCGAGTAGAACGCGTTTTCATCCCGGCTGAAGAAGAACCGCTTGACTTCCACCGGCAGCGAGTCCGGCACGGTGCGCTCCCCCGTTGCCGGAGTGGACGAGGGCGATTCCTTGACGCCGAAGAGCGCCGCCAGACAACCGAGGGCCATGCTCCACCGTAGCGGGACCCGGCGCCCCGGGGTGCCGGAGATGAGCGGCCGCCGTCCTGGACGGCATGGACTGGCCAGCCGGCGGCTTCAGCGGGCCGGCCGGGGCAGCGAGCCTGGCCCGACCGGCGTCACGGCCGTGTAGGGCGAGAACATCCACTGGTTCGTGGGCAGCGCCCCGCTGGACAGCACGATGTCCTGCGTGGACGTGCCGCCGCTGGACGAGACGCCGCCGCTGGATTCCTTGATCGTCAGCTGGTTCCAGCCACTCGCCAGGTTCAGGTCGTAGGTCACGGTGCCCCTGACCTGCAGCCCCGCGTACGTGCTGGTACACGTCACGGTGCCCACGACGGTCAGTGGCGCGTCCACGTACACCACACTGCCGATCTGGATGGACGGCGCGCCTGACGCGTCGCTGCCCAGCGCCAGCGGCGCGATGGTGCCGGCCTTGGCGGCCTTGACCTTGACCGCCAGCGTGATGCCGTGCGCGGCCGACGAACTCAGGGTCGGGGCGCCCGTGCACGCGGTGCTCGTGCCGCTGTCGGCCGGATACTGCGCGCCCACGTCGAAGTACGACCCGGTGAAGGCGTGCAGCTTCGCGCCGTCCACGCTGGCCGGGAGGGGCAGCGTGAACTGGCCATCCGCCGCGAGGTCCGCCGTCGTGAGGGTCTCGGTCGTCGCCGTGGTCCCGCTGCCCACCGTGACCTCACCGCTCACGCTGCCGGCCCCGCCGCTCCACGGGCCAGTCACGATGCCCGCGTCCGTCGACGCGTTTTCCACCACCACGCCCGACACGGAGGAGACGGTCACGGCCGGCTGCGACGGCTGCAACGGCGGCTGCACGGCCGGCGTCCCCCCACCCCCACACGAGGCGAGCAGGAGGGCGCAACCCAGCAGGAGCGTCAGTTTCGGCGCGGTCATGCCCGGAGTCTAGTGAGGTGGCTGGTCGCCGCGACACCGCCGTGGGGGGAGGGCTCCCCGGAGTGTGAAGCGTTGGCATGGGACCAGCCGCGCCCGGACAAGGGTTACGTCAAGTGGCCTATCACCGGAATGAAATCCGTTCCCGACGTATTCTGGGGGCACCTATGACCATTGCCTCCCCGGACGTTGCCGTCCACGTCCGCGACCTGAACAAGCAGTACACGGTGCACGAGAAGGAGCCGGGGCTGCTGGGGAGCCTGAAATCCTTTGTCAACCGCAAGTCCCGCTCGGTGGAGGCCGTCCGGGGCGTGAGTTTCGACCTGCAACCGGGCGAGGTGGTGGGCTTCCTGGGGCCGAACGGGGCGGGGAAGACCACGACCCTGAAGATGCTGTCGGGCCTGCTGCACCCGTCGGCCGGCACGGCGCGCGTGGTGGGCTTCGAGCCGCGCCGGCGCGAGGCGGCCTTCCTGAAGCGGATCACGCTGGTGATGGGCCAGAAACAGCAGCTGCTGTGGGACCTGCCGGCGCTCGACTCCTTTCTGGTCAACCAGGCGATCTACGAGATTCCCGACGACGAGTACCACGCGACCATGCGGGAGTTCACGGAGGTGCTGGACCTGGGCGGCATCCTGAAAAAGCAGGTGCGCAAACTCAGTCTGGGTGAGCGCATGAAGTGCGAGCTGGCGGCGGCGCTGCTGCACCGCCCGCAGGTGCTGTTTCTGGACGAGCCGACCATCGGCCTGGACGTGAACATGCAGGAGGCGGTGCGGGCCTTCGTGCGCGACTATAACGCGCGTTTCGGGGCAACGGTCATGCTGACCAGCCACTACATGGCAGACGTGACGGCCCTCGCGCAGCGCATTCTGGTGATCGACCGGGGCGAACTGGTGTTCGACGGTGACCTGGGCGCGCTGGCCGAGCAGGGGAGCGGCGGGAAGACCATCCGCGTGCAGTTGCGGCAGCCCGCGTCGCCGGAGGCGCTGGCCGCCTACGGCCAGGTGGTGTCCGCCGGTGGCCTGAGCGCCGAGCTGACCGTGCCGCGCGCCGAGGTGAGCGCCCGCGCCGCGCGGCTGCTGGCCGATTTCGACGTGGCCGACCTGACGGTGGAGGACCCGCCCATCGAGGCGGTGATGGCGGAACTCTTCGGCGGCCAGCGTGCGCCGGCCGCGCCGAAAGTGGAGGTGGGGGTGTGACCACCCGCCTGCAAGCCACCGGCCGCAAGGTGCGCGTGCTGTTCTCCACGCAGTTCGCGCTGATGACCGAGTACCGCGCCGAGGTGGTGATCTGGATGCTCTCGGGCACGCTGTCGCTGGTGATGATGCTGGTGTGGATGGCCCAGGCGGCGGCGGCGCCGGGCGGCATGGTGCGCGGGTACACCCCGGCGGATTTCGCCACGTACTTCCTGTCCACGTGGTTCGTGTCGCAACTGCTGGTGGTGTGGGTGTCGCACGAACTGGACTACGAGATCAGGCAGGGCGTGCTGTCGCCCAAGCTGCTGCGGCCGCTCGATCCGTTCTGGCAGCACCTGCTGGGGCACGTCTCGGAGCGCTTCGTGCGGCTCATTCCCATGCTGCTGCTCGCCGCGCTGTTCACGTGGCTGTCCGGGGCGCGGTTCACGACCGCGTGGTGGGCGTACCCGGCGGTGCTGGCACTGGTCGTCCTGGGCTTCGGCGTGCGCTTCCTGTGGGAATACACCCTCGGGCTGCTCGCGTTCTGGACGGACTCCAGCACGTCCTTCCAGGAGATCGTGTGGCTGGTGTACGCCGCGCTGGGCGGGATGTTCGCGCCGCTGGCCTTCTACCCGGAGTGGGTGCAGCGCGTCGCCGTGTGGACGCCCTTTCCGTACATGCTGGGCCTGCCGTCGCAGCTGCTGGCGGGCAAGGCCACGCTGGCGCAGGCGGGGCAGGGCGCCGCAGTGCTGCTCGGGTGGCTCGTGGTGTTCTGGGTGGTGCGGCAGGCCGTGTGGCGCGCGGGCCTGCGCCGCTACGGCGCGGTGGGCGCGTGAGGCGCTACCTGCGGCTGGTGCGGATCTTCACCGGGGCGACGGTCGCGGCGCAGCTGGAGTACCGCGCGAACTTCGTGGGGGCGGTGCTGGCCAGCCTGGGGCAGGTGGGCGTGGCGCTGCTGGGCATCGGGGTGCTGTTCGGGCAGCCGGGCACCACCAGCGTGGGCGGGTGGTCGTTCCGCGAGGCGCTGCTCGTGACGGGCTTCTACATGCTCACCGAGGGCTTCATCGCCGTGTTCGTGCAGCCGAACATGAGCAGGATCGCGGAGGCGGTGCGGACCGGCGCGATGGACTTCACGCTGCTCAAGCCCATCGACGCGCAGTTCGGCGTCAGCACCCGCCACCTGAACGTTCTGCGGGTGCCGGACATGGTGATCGGCGTGGGCCTGATCGTGTCCGCGGCGTCGGCGCTGACCGTCACGCCCGGCAGCGCCCTGGCCGCCGCACTGCTGTACGCCTCGGCGCTGGTGATCGTGTACTGCATCTGGCTGGGCCTGAGCACCACCGCGTTCTGGTTCGTGAAGACACAGAACGTCACGGAGCTGTTCAGCGGCGTGTTCGGCGCGGCCCGCTTTCCGGCGACCGCGTTCCCGGTGCCGGTGCGCTTCCTGCTGACCTTCGTGGTGCCGGTCGCGTTCGTGACCACCGTGCCCGCGCAGGCCCTCACCGGGCAGCTGGGCGTGACCCTGGCGCTGACGTCGCCGCTGGTGGCGGCCGCGCTGCTGCTCGTCACGCGGCTGTTCTGGCGGTACGCGGTCGCCAGCTACACCAGCGCGAGCAGCTAGCGTGGAGGTCAATTGGGCCGCGCTCGGCCTGCCCTCGCCCCGCGCGCTGCGCCTGAGCCCGGACGCCCGGTCGCGGCTGGCACACCTGACGGAACTGCGCGACATCGGCAGCCCGGCCGACGCGACCCGCGCGGCCGCCGAGTTCGCATCCGAGCCGCACTTCGCCCGTGACCTGCTCACGGCGCGGCCGTGGCTGCCCCAGGACACTCCCCGCCGCGACGCGCTGGGCATGGTGCTGGGCAGCGAGTGGACGGGCTTCCTGGCGCTGCTGGGCGAGTACGGCCCGTGGGTCTACACCGGCACGGTGCGTGACCTGCAGGTGCTGGGCGACCACTACGGCGCGCTGGTCACGGCCGCCCGCAGCGCCCCGGAATCGGCCGTGTTCCACGCAGCGGGGCAGCGGCCCGGATCGCTCCTGACCCGGCTGGAGGCGACCGACTACCGCCGCCCGGGCGGCGGACCAGCCCCCGACCTGGCCGCGCTGGAGGCGGCGTTCTGGGCGGAGGCGCACGTTCAGGCGGCCGCCCGCCATGCCGCGCGCCGCCGCTGACCCGGTTCCGGTGCCTGTGGGCTTGGTGAAGTCTGCGCCCCCTGGCAGCCGCGGAACGCCCCGCCTAGAGTCGGCGCATGAGTGAACCCACCCCCCTGCTGTTCCAGCCGCTGAGACTCGCGGGCGTGACCCTGCCCAACCGCGTGGTCGTGTCGCCCATGTGCATGTACTCCGCGCAGGGCGGCTACGCCAACGACTTCCACCTCGTGCACCTGGGCCAGTTCGCACTCTCCGGCGCGGGCCTGGTCTTCACCGAGGCGACCGCCGTGTCTCCCGAGGGCCGTATCAGCCCCGAGGACCTGGGCTTGTGGGACGACCAGCAGATCGCGCCGCTGGGGCGCATCACGGACTTCATCCACGCGCAGGGCGGCCGGGTGGGCATCCAGCTCGCGCACGCCGGGCGCAAGGCCAGCACCTACGCGCCGTGGCGTGGGCGCGGCGCCGTGCCCACGGAGCGCGGCGGGTGGGAGGTGATCGGCCCGGACGGCGCGGCCTTCGATCCCACTTACCCCACGCCCGTCGCCATGACCGCCGAGGACATCGCGCGCGTGACGGCCGACTTCGTGGCCGCCACCCGCCGCGCCGAGATCGCGGGCTTCGACACGGTCGAGGTGCACGCCGCGCACGGGTACCTGCTGCACGAGTTCCTGTCGCCGCTATCGAACAGCCGTACGGACGCGTACGGCGGGAGCTTCGAGAACCGCACCCGCTTCCTGCTGGAGGTCGTGCGCGCGGTGCGGGCGGTGTGGCCCACGCACAAGCCGCTGTTCGTCCGCGTGAGCGCCACCGACTGGGCCGACGGGGGGTGGGACGCCGACCAGACCACGCAGCTCGCGGGCCAGCTGCTGAACGAGGGTGTGGCCGTGCTCGACGTCAGTTCGGGCGGCCTGACCACCGCGCAGCAGATCACCGCCGGGCCGGGCTACCAGGTGCCCTTCGCCGCGCAGGTCAAGGCGGCGCACCCGGACCTGCACGTCATGGCCGTCGGCATGATCGACCGGCCCGAACAGGCCGAGTCGATCCTCCAGAACCGCGACGCCGACCTGATCGCCATCGCCCGCGCGTTCCTGGGCGATCCGCACTGGACGCAGGCTGCCGCACTCGCCCTGGGCGTGAAACCCGAGGTCGCTGCCCAGTACGCCCGGAGTACCCGGTCGACGTGACCGCATGGAGCGCGGCCGGCCGCCTCAGTCGTAGTCGGGCAACTCGTCGGTGAACTGACCGTCGAGCAGGTGCAGCACGCGGTCGGCGTGGCGGGCGAGGCGCTCGTCGTGCGTGACGAGCAGCACGCCCGCGCCCGTCTCCCGCGCCAGGTCCACCAGCAAGCCCGCCACCCGCTGGGCGTTGGCGCGGTCGAGGCTGCCGGTGGGTTCGTCGGCCAGCACAGCGGCCGGGCGGGCGGCCAGCGCGCGGGCCACCGCGACCCGCTGGCGTTCCCCGCCGCTCAGGACGCCGGGCAGGGCCGATTCCCGACCGGCCAGGCCCACGCGGGCGAGCAGGCTGCGGGCGTGCTCGGCGTCGGGGTGGCCGGCCAGGCGCCCCGGGATCAGGACGTTGTCGAGCACGTTCAGGTCGTCGAGCAGGTAGTGGTGCTGGAAGACCAGGCCGAGCCGGCCGGCGCGCCTCCGGGCCCGGGTCTGGGTGTCCAGCGTGTCGGCGCGCTCCCCGGCCCACCACACCTCGCCGCGCTGCGGGGTGTCCAGGCCGCCCAGCAGGTGCAGCAGGGTGCTCTTGCCGCTGCCCGAGGGACCGGTCACGGCCACCACCTCGCCGGGGTGGAGGTCCAGGGACACGCCGCGCAGGACGGTCAGGTCACCGTAGGCCTGCGCCAGGTGCCGGGCGCTCAGGGCGGGGGCGGGCGGAGTCACGCGGCGCATGTTAGCCCGTGCGCGGGGGGCAGCCGTCCAGTCGAGGTTCGGTCCGGGTGCTCGCGGCACGGTAGGATGCGCGGTGATGTCTCGGCTGGAAACCCTGAAACGCAACCCCCTGCTGCGGGACGTGCCCGACGCGGCACTGACCGAACTGGCCGGGATCGTCACGGAACGCCACCTGTCGTCGGGCGAGGTGCTGATCTCGCAGGACGACCGGGGCGAGGCGCTGCACCTGCTGACCGAGGGCGTCGTGCGGATCAGCCGCGTGAGCCTGGGCAGCCGCGAGCGCGTGATGGGCGACGTGTACGCGCCGGGCGTGCTGGGCGAGACGGCGGTGCTGTCGCTGTCCAGCGAACGCAGCGCGACCGTCACGGCCCTCACGCCGGTCACCACGCTGATGCTGTACCGCGACCATTTCGAGCAGCTGCTGCGCCGGTATCCCCGCATGCTGTGGAACCTCAGCCGCCTGCTGGCCGAACGCGTCACGTTCCTGAACGACGAGCTGATCGCCTTCGGCATGAACACCGAGGCGGCCCTGAGCCACGTGTTCACGAACCTGTACCGCCAGCGCGTGCAGGCCGGCGTGCCGCGCCCGGAGGTGCTGCCTCTGAGCACGCAGGACATCATGCTGCGCATCTCGTCCAGCCGCGAGACGGTGTCGCGCGTGATGCGCAAGCTGGAAAAGCAGAACCTGGTGCGGATGGGCGCGCACGGCGTCACGCTGCTCGATCCGGACGGCCTGGATCGCATCCCGCTGGACCTGCCGGACGCCGGCGAGTAACGGGCCGGAGCGGTATCCTCTCGGGGATGCGTACCGTCCGGATTCAGCACGCGGGGCGAGCCCAGTGGGGCCAGCTCGACGACCACACCGTCCACCTCACCACCGGCATGACCGGCGAGCGCACTGGCCAGAGCGTGCCGCTCGACCCGGCCGCGCTGCTGGCCCCCGCCGAGCCGACCAAGATCGTGTGCGTGGGCCGCAACTACCTCGACCACATCCGCGAACTCGGCAATGACACCGGTGACCTGCCCAAGGAGCCCGGCATCTTCCTGAAGGGTCCCAACGCGCTGGCCGAGCCCGGCGGCGCTGTGGACCGCCCCGAGTGGTCCCAGAACTTCCATTTCGAGGGCGAACTGGCCCTGGTGATCGGCACCCGCGCGTCGCAGCTGACGCCGGACACCGCCCTGGCGCACGTGGCGGGCTACACCTGCGGGCTCGACCTGACCGCCCGCGACCTGCAGAAGACCGACCTGCAGTGGTTCCGCGCCAAGGCCGCCGACCGCTTCTGCCCCCTGGGGCCGTGGCTGGAGACCGAGTTCGATCCGGCCGACGTGCGAGTGACCACCCGCGTGAACGGCGAGGTCAAGCAGGACAGCCGCACCAGCCACATGATCTTCGACGTGCCCGCGATCCTGACATACGTGACCCGGTTCGTCACGCTGGAGCCCGGCGACGTGGTGCTGACCGGCACGCCCGAGGGCGTCGGGCCGCTGCAGAGCGGGGACACCGTGGAGGTCGAGGTCGAGGGCATCGGCGTCCTGACCACGCCGATCGGCTGAGGCCGTGGACACCGGCGAGCACGCCGCCTTCACGGCGGCCCTGGGCGCGGCGCTGGCCGCGCGGACAGAGGTGCTGGGCCTGATCCTGCTGGGCAGCACGGCCGGCACGCACCATGCCCCGGACGCGCACAGCGACCACGACTTCTTCGTGATCGTGACGCCGGACGCGGCCGACTCCTACCGCGCGTCGCCGGAGTGGCTGCCGCCGCGCGCCGCTTCCGTGGTGCACCACCACCGGGACACCACGCACGGCGCCCGCGTGATCTATGCCGACGGCCACCTGCTGGAGTACGCCGTGTTCACGCCGGACGAACTCGCCGTGAGCCGCAACCATCACGCCCGCGTGGCCTTCGACCGTGTAGGCGACCTGCCGCGGCGCCTGGCCGCGACCCTGCCGGACCGGGAACCTCCCCCGGCCCCGGACGTCGCCGGCGTGCTCTCCGATCTGATGCTGCACCTGCTGGTCGGCGTGGGCCGGCACGCGCGCGGAGAACGGCTCGCCGCGCACCAGATGGTCCGGGTGTACGCGGTGCAGGATCACCTGACCCTGCTGCGGACGCTGGAGCCACCGGCCGCGCCCGACCTGCTGGACGTCCATAACGTGTGGCGGCGGGTCGAGCGCACGCATCCGGCGCACGCCGAGGCGCTGGAGGCCGCCCTGGCGCTGCCGCTGCCGGCGGGCGCGGCGTGGCTCCTGAACCTCGCCGAGGCGTGGTGGTCCTCGCACGGGGCGTGGTCCCCCGATGTGGCGAGGGCCGTCCGGGCACGCATCGAGGCGGCGGGACGGCCCTGAGCGGCCGGCCTATTTCAGCAGGGCGCGACCGATCACCACACGCTGGATCTCGTTGGTGCCCTCATAGATCATGTTCAGCTTGGCGTCGCGCAGCAGCTTCTCGACCGGGTACTCGCCCACGTAGCCGTAGCCGCCGTGCACCTGGATCGCCTCGTTCGCGGCTGCCACGGCCACCTCCGAGCAGTACGCCTTGGCGATCGCGCTCTCGTAGCCGTGCGGCTGATCCTG
Source organism: Deinococcus metalli (assembly GCF_014201805.1). Classification (NCBI taxonomy): domain Bacteria; kingdom Thermotogati; phylum Deinococcota; class Deinococci; order Deinococcales; family Deinococcaceae; genus Deinococcus; species Deinococcus metalli. The sequence goes on from NZ_JACHFK010000011.1 coordinate 149,500, forward strand.
GTCCACCAGCCACGCGGCCTTCTGGTACATCAGGCGGCCGGTCTCCAGGCCCATGGCCATCTCGGCCAGCTTGAACTGGATGGCCTGGAAGTCCGCGATGGGTTTCCCGAAGGCTTCGCGTGCCCGCGCGTACTTCACGCTCTCGTCCAGCGCCCGCCGCGTGATGCCCACCGATCCCGCCGCCACCGGAATACGGGTCTTGTCGAGGGTCTTCATGGCGATCTTGAAGCCGTCTCCCAGGCCGCCGAGCTGGTTCTCCCTGGGCACCCGGACGTTCTCGAACACGAGTTCGCTGGTCAGGCTGGCGCGCTGGCCCATCTTGTGCTTGATCTTGTTGTAGGACAAGCCCGGCGCGTCCTTGGGCACGACCAGCGCAACGGTGGCCCGGTGGCCGCCCTGCCGGTCCGTGGTGGCGAACACGACCGTGAGTTCCGCCACGCCGCCGTTGCTGATCCACATCTTCGTGCCGTTGATGACCCACTCGTCGCCGTCGAGCACGGCGGTGGTGTGCATCGCGGCGGCGTCCGAGCCGTTGTTCGGTTCGCTCAGCGCGAAGGCCGCGAGGCTGGGCTTCTCGGTCAGCGGCGTCAGGAAGCGCCGCTGCTGCTCCTCGGTCGCGCCGACCAGCAGCGGCGTGATGCCCAGCTCCGAGGCCATCAGGATCGTGAAGATGCCCATGCACCCGTACGCCAGTTCCTCACCGATCAGGCACTCGTCCAGCATGCCTAGGCCCAGGCCGCCCGCGTGTTCCGGGATGCCGACGTTCAGCAGGCCGACCTCGAAGGCCTTCTCGACGACGTGCCACGGCAGTTCCTCTCTCTGGTCGTACTCGCTGGCGACCGGGATGATCTCCTTGCGGGTGAAGTCGCGGGCCAGCTGTTGCAGCTGGCGTTGCTCGTCGGACAGGCTGAACTCCATGGGCACGCTCCTTGGGGGCACGGGTCGGGCGACCGCACACGCTGTTTTGAACCGAGTATAAACCCAGGCCCGGCCCACACCCCGCCACGCGCCGCGTTACAGGCTCAACTGCACGATCAGCCGCTCCAGCGTCACGGCCGGGTCCAGGCCGCGTTTCATCGCCAGGTCCGCGTCCAGGATGCGGCCCAGGTGCGCGCGGATTTTAGGCTCGTTCAGCTTGCGGGCCACCTCCAGCGCCTTCTTCGCCGGGTAGGGCTTGACGCCCAGGCGCTGCGCGGCCACCGCCTCGTTCACGCGGCCCTCCTGCGCGCTCAGGGCCACGCAGCGCGCCACCAGCGAGTACTGCCACACCACCGCGCCCAGCAGCCGGAAGGGGTCCTCGCCGGCGGCCAGCAGGCGGCGCAGCTGCGTCACGGCCTCTCCGGGGCGCCCGGCAGTCGCGGCCCCCAGCATCGCGAAACTGTCGCCCGGCGGTTCGCGGCCCACCACACCCGCCACGCGCTCCCGGTCCAGCGGGCCGTCCAGCAGGTCCAGCTTGGTCAGCTCTCCCGCGATGCCCGCCAGGTCCAGGCCGAACACCTCCGCCAGGTAGACCGCGGCGTCCCGGCCCAGCGGGAGCTTCATGGCCTTGGCGCGCGCCACGACCCATCCCGTCACGTCGCCGGGGCGGACCGGGCCGGGCGTGGGGATCACCTCGCCGCGCGCCTCGTACACCTTCGCGCGGGTGGCGGCGGGGGTCTCGTCCAGCACCGCGACCGTCACAGGCGCGGCGGCCAGCAGCTCCAGCAGCGCCTTGTCCGGCTTGGCGCCCGCGAGGTCCACGATCACCCCGCCGTCCCCGAACAGCCCCGGCGAGAGGTGTGGGCCCAGCTCCTGCGCCGTGACCTCCTCGCCCGCGAGCCACGGCAGGTCGCGTACGTTCATGCCGCGCGCGGCCAGCGCCGCGCGCAGCGTCTCCTCGGCCAGGAACCGCGGGCCGGTGAAGGCGATCAGGGGCACGGCGGCGCGTGCTCGCCGGAGGGACCGATCTCGGTGTACCCGAGCCGCCGCCGGGCCTGGCAGACCTCCAGCCGCAGCGCCTCGGCGCTGACCGGCCGCTCGGCGGGCGCGCGCGACAGGGCGCTTTGCAGCAGAGGGTGCAGGTCCGCCGGGCCGGGCAGCGGGGCCAGGCGGTCGTGCAGGCCGGCCAGCCAGCCCAGCGCGTCCTCGAAGGGCGGGTGGCCGGACAGGCAGTCGAACAGCAGCACGCCCACCGAGTACACGTCGCTGCGCGGATCGCCGCGGACGCCGCGGAACTGCTCGGGCGCCATGAAGTGGGGCGTGCCCATGCGCGTGCCGCTGTGGATGTCCAGCGGCAGCGCCCGCGAGTGGCTCATGCCGAAATCGATCAGCCGCACGTTCCAGAAGCGAGGCTCGCCGCCGGTTAGCAGGATGTTCTCGGGCTTGATGTCGTGGTGAGTGACGCCCTGCTCGTGCAGGTACGTCACCGCGTGCAGGATGCCCAGCACCACCTCGGTGGCCTGCTCCGCCGGCAGCGGCCCGAGTTCCAGCCGGTCGCGCAGGGTGCCGCCCGCCACGAACGGAAAGATCAGCCGCCGGTCCGACGCCGCCAGCGGAGACACGATCAGCGGGTGGTCCAGCGACGCCGCGACGCGCCCCTCGTGCTGAAAGCGCAGCGTGGCGTCCGGGTCGTCGATCGTCAGGGTCTTGACGAACACGCGCCGGCTCTGCCACTCGGCCGCGGCGCACAACACGCCCGCGTGCTCGCCGAGCGGCTCCAGGGCACCGAGGGCCGGGTTGTCGCTTAGCTCCTGCACGGTCTCACAGCGCCAGTTCTTTCATGCTTCAGTCTCTCATGGAATGCCTGCGGCGTCACGGCCGAACACGGCGCCGCAGGGCCAGGACGCCGCCCCGGCCCTGCGCTGCGGCGGGCCATCAGTTCAGGTGAACCGAGTTGGTGAGCGTGCGGACGACCGCCTCGTTCCGGGAATAGTCCTTGAGGTTCCCGGCGATGGTCAGCACCAGCATCCGTCCCCCCAGGCTGGTGACCAGCAGCTCGCGGCGCAGGTCGTCGCCCTGGGCAGCGCTGGGCGGCGTGGTGAACACGAACTGCGCCCACGGCGCGCCGCCCACCTGCAGCAGGGTGGCCTTGAGGGTCTTGACGTTCGGCACCTGCGCCCGGATCACGGCGGGGAACTGCGCGACCAGCTTCTCGACCTCGTTCACCGCGAGCTTGCTGGCCCGCCACTCGAAGGCCACGCTCACCTTGCGGTCCTCGGTCATGAACACCGCGTCCGGGCGACCCGTCGCGGCGGGAAAGGCCGTGCGGATGCCCTCGCTGCTCAGGGTCAGGAGCTTGGCGTTCGGTTCGACGGACAGCGGCAGATTGGCGAGCTTCACGGGGACGGCACCCGCAGTTCCCAGCAGGGCAGCGCTCAGCAGCGGCAGGGTCAGGAAGGAGCGGATCATGTCGTCGTCAACCCTAACGGCCCGTCCCACGCTGCTCATGAGGCAGAGATGAGGAACGTGCGGGCGCCGTCATGCGTCCGTCAGCCGTCGACCAGCAGCGTGGGCAGGTCGCCGGCCCCGGTCACGTCCGGGCTGTCCAGCTCCGCCGCCGCCGTCAGCCAGCGGCCGTGCCGGGCGAGCACCACGCTCAGATCCTGCAGGCGCACCACCAGCAGGTCCTGCAGGTACTGCGCGGCGAAGCCCGGCAGCACGGCGGCCAGCCGGCCCTGGAAGTCCTGGCGCAGTGTCAGCGCGCGGCCACCCACCAGCAGCGTGAGCGGCTCGTCCAGCAGCTGCACGCTCACCAGGCGGCCGTCCAGCGGCACGTCCAGTTGCGTGGTGCTGACCGGCACCGGCAGCGGCTCGGGCCGGTGCATCGCGGCGTGCAGCGACTCGGTCAGCCGCACTCCGCGCTCTGCGCTCAGCCCCAGCGCCCGGCCGGCATCCTGCACGTGCCGCGTCACCTCCTCCGGAGACAGCGCCGCCAGCCGCGCCAGCAGCGTGGTTACGCCCCGGCGCGCGAACGTCAGCAGTGCCGGCTGGGTCGCCACCTTGTAGCGCTCGGCGCTGCGCGGCCCCAGCGCCTGCGGATCGACCCGGCCGTCGCGCAGCAGTTGCGCCGTCGCCCGCGCCAGTCGCAAGAAGGCGTATTCCCCGGACGGTTCGAGCAGCAGCGCCACCGTCCGGCCCACCGCGGCGCGGCGTCCCAGCTCCTCTTCCGGCTTGACCTCGGCCCGCAGCAGCGCGTACTGCCCGCTGACGAACACCTTGAAGGTCCCCTGCGGCGTGTCCAGCCGCACGCGGCGTCCGGCCGGCGGGTCCAGCGGCCGCAGCAGCGCCACGTGCGAGCCGGCCAGCAGCTGCCACTGCGGCGCGATGAACTGCCAGCGCCAGTCCACGCCCCGCCAGCGCGCCGCCTGCCCACCCGGCAGGTACACCACCAGTTCGTCCGCCGCGTCGTCTGCCACGCCCAGCGCGAGTTCGGGCTGCGGGGCGTACAGCACGCTGTGGTGCGGCACGGTGCCCAGTGTCGACCGCGGCGCTCCGGCCAGCAGCGGCTCGAGCTTCTGTCCCAGCGCCCGCACCGCCTCGCGGATCGCAGGCCGCTCGCGCGGGTCGCGCGGCAGCGGGTACTGGTCCTGGAGCGCCCGGACGAGCGCGGCGCGTTCCTCCGCCGTGAGGCGCTCGCGGTTGGCCGCCTCGATGCGCGCCGTGAGCACGTCCTCGTCCGGGTGGCGCGGAAAGGGCGTCTCGTGCAGTTCCGAGAGCGCCGCCCGCAGGCGCACCTCGCCGTCCCGGCTGCTCAGCAGGGCGGCGACCGTCTGCGTCAGGTGCTCCTGCACCGTCCGGTCGAGCAGGCTCACCAGCGGGTCGTTCGAGGTCGGCACCGCCAGCGGCTCCTGGCCGGCGTGCAGCAGCCGCTCGGCGTTCTCGGTGGCGGTGTACAGCACCCGCAGGCTGATCAGGTTCAGTTCCCGCGACCACGCGGCGATCAGGCCCTGCACCTCCGTCACCAGACGGTCGTGCCACGCCAGGCGCTGCAACTCCTCCCACGCGAGGGCCTCGTCCGGGCGCGCGGTGACCGGCGCCTGCCACGCGGCGGCGGGAATGGCGCGCTGCACGACCGTGGTGGACGTCTGCGGCGCCAGCCCGGTCTTGGTGTAGGTCCGGAACTGACGGTCGGCCTCGATCAGCCGGCGTTGCAGCGGGGGCTCCAGCTCCGCGGTGAGCAGGTCGCTGCGCAGGTTCAGCAGCGAGCGCCGCCCACCGCGCGGCACGCGGCCCGCCACCAGGTCCGCGACCTTGTACTCGAACAGCTCGACGAGTTCGGGCCAGAAGGTCACAGGCGCGCTCCCGCACGGTCGGTGCGCCTTGCCCCGGCGCGGAGCCGGGGAAGCGGGCGACAGGAAGCGCGGCGCGGCATGACACGGTCAGTATGCCTGTTCAGCCGGTCACGGGCCAGCGGTCCGATGGGGGCAGGGAAGGAGCGCTTGTAAGTTTGCCGCAAGGACGCTCCGCTATAACAGGAGCCATGAGCACGGCCTCCAGTCCGCCCCCCACCCGGGCACGGAGCAGGGCATGACCCCGCTGCTGCTCACGGCGCTGTTCGTCGTGGGCCTGCTGCTGTCGGTGCGGGCCAGCGAACGCATCCTGACAGTCGTGGCGGCGGTCGCCACCCTGGCCGTGCTGATCCTGCTGGGCGCGGTGTCGGTGCACCTGCCGGTCGGCGGCGGCAAGGGCCAGTTCACGCTCGCCGGGCTGCAACGCGTGCAGGGCTACCTCGCCGTGGCCGCCGTGATCCTGGCGAGCGCGCCCTTCCTGCTCGGGCGCGCGTCGCACCGCTCGTCCATGCCGCGCCGGCCGCGCCCCGCGCCCCGTCCCGTGCGGGTGCAGCGCACCGCGACGCCCGTGCCGTCCTCGCGCCGGCCGACCATCACGCAGACGATGTCAGACCTGCGCTTCCAGGAGTACGAGGTGCTCGACCGCATCGGGATCGGCGGGATGGGGAGCGTGTACCGCGCCAAGCGCCGCCAGGACGGCCGCATCGTGGCGCTGAAGGTGCCGCAGGAGAAGTACCTCGCGGACGCGAAGTTCGTCAAGCGCTTCTACCGCGAGGCCGAGGTCCTCAAGCGCTTCAGCCACCCGAACATCGTCCGCGTGTACGACTACCGCATGCAGACGCCCGAGCACTACATCGCCATGGAGTTCCTCGACGGCGACAGCCTGGAAGGCGAACTCGAGAAGCGCACCCTGAGCTTCACCGAGGGCGTGCAGGTCATCCGCGCGCTGGCCGACGCGCTGCGGCACATCCACATGCAGAACGTGGTGCACCGGGACATCAAGCCCGCGAACGTGATGGTGCTGAAAAACGCCTTCGTGGACGGTCAGTTGCGCGAGGGCGGCGTCAAGCTGATGGATTTCGGCATCGCGGTCGGCAAGGTGCTCACCCGCCTGACCATGACCGGCGCCCGCGTGGGCACGCCGATCTACATGGCGCCCGAGCAGGCCAAGGGCAACCGCGTGGACGCCCGCAGCGACGTGTACTCGCTGGGCCTGCTCGCGTATGAGATGGTCACCGGCCAGACCGCGTTCCGCGGGTCCTACGAGGCGGTCGTGCACCAGCAGGTGTTCGAGTCGCCCAAGCCGCCCAAGCAGGTGCGGCTGGAAGTGCCGGGCAAGCTCAACGACCTGATCCTGCACATGATCGAGAAAGACCCCGCCCAGCGCCCCACCCTGGACGACGTGATCGCCCGTATCGACGCCGGCGTAATGTCCGACGAGGTCTTCAACGACCCGGTCGCGCTGGCCCTCTCGGTCGGCGAGAAGCGCGGCACTCTGCGGCTGCTGGACGTGCGCGGCAAGCTGCGCCAGAGCCTCAAGGACCAGGGCAGCGGCAGCGCCAGCCTGCCCAGCGCCCCGAACGCCGTGGCCGGCGACGCCGGCGGCAACCTGTACATCACCATGGCCGAGTTCCGCCAGGGCAAGTCCGGCGGCCTGGTCCGCAAGATCAACCCTGAGGGCCGCGAACTCCTGAGCTTCGGCCCGTACGGCCTGTCGGACGGCGAACTGCTGCAGCCGGTCGACCTGGCCGTCACGGCGGACGCCGTGTACGTGCTGGACGCCGAGGCGCACCACGTGGTCGTGTACGACACCCTGGGCCGTCACCTGCGCACCTTCGGCGGACACGGGCAGGGCATGGGCCGCTTCGAGAAGCCCCGCGCGATCGTCGCGTCGCCCGATGGGCAGGTGTACGTGCTGGACATCGGCAACAACGAGGTGCAGCGCTTCAACGCGCAGGGCGAGTACGTCAGCCGCTACGCCTTCCGCCTTGACCGCACCAGCGAGAGCCTGCGGCAGCTCGACGGCCTGGGCATCGATCAGTTCGGCGCGGTGTACATCGTGGACGGGGTGGCCCGCAAACTGCGCAAGATCGAGGCGGACGGCACGCCCGGCGCGACCTTCGCGCTGGAAACGCTGGTCGGGGAACCCGCCGACGCGCCGTGGCTGATCGAGGTGGCGCCCGAGGGGCAGATCTTCGCCGTGCGCCAGGGCGGCCAGGTGCTGCGGACCTTCAGCAACGTGGGCGACCTGATCACCCAGACGGACATGTACGCCCCGGTCCTGGCGATGTCGATCCTGAACCGCGAGCAGGCCCTGCACCACGTCGGCGCGTAAGCTGGCGGGCATGGCGCTGCCGGAACTGATCCTGTACACCCGCGCGGGCTGCCACCTGTGCGAGCTGGCCGAGGAGCACCTGCGCGCCCTGGACTTCCGCTACCGGCCGGTGGACGTGGACCATGACGCGGCCCTGCGCGCCCACTACGGCGACGACGTGCCGGTGCTGACCCTGGACGGCCGCACGCTCGCCAAAGGTGTGCTGGGCCGCCAGCGCCTGAGCACGCTGAAGATCGTCCTGCTGCGCGACGCCCGCTCGCCCTGACCCGGCGCCGCGCCGGACGCTATGGTGGGCGTATGAGCGCCATCCTGTCCACCCTCCCATCCCCGGCGGCCAGCGCGTGAGCTGGCTCGAACGCCTGCGCGACGGCCTGAGCAAGACCCGCAAGCAGATCAACGACACCGCCGGCTTCCTCGGGCAGGACGTCCGGGACGTCGTCACCAATCGGCTCGACACCATCGAGGATCTCGAATACGCCCTGATCGCCGCCGACGTGGGCCGCGCCGCCACCGAGGAGATCCTGGCCGACGTGCGCCGCGCCGAAGGCAAGAACCTCCAGGACGCCCTGATGGACGCCCTGACCCTGCAACTCGAACCCGACGCCCGGCGCGCCGAGTTCCGCAAGCTGGGCTTCGCCCCGGACGCGCGGCGCAAGACCGTCGATCCGAGCGGGCACGTGGTCATGGTGATCGGCGTGAACGGCGTGGGCAAGACCACCACCATCGCCAAGCTCGGGCAGTACTACATGTCGCGCGGCCAGAGCGTGATGTTCGCTGCCGGCGACACCTTCCGCGCCGCCGCGGGCGCGCAGCTGGGCGAGTGGGGCGACCGCCTGGGCGTGCCGGTCGTGCAGGGCCAGGACGGCGGCGACCCGGCCGCCGTGGCCTACGACGCCGCGACCGCCCGCACAGCGCGCGGGACCGACCTGCTGTTCGTGGACACCGCCGGGCGCCTGCACACCAAGCACAACCTGATGGAGGAACTCAAGAAGGTGCGGCGCGTGATCGAGAAGGCCGACCCCGGCGAGCCCGCCGAGGTGTGGCTGGTGCTGGACGCCGTGACCGGCCAGAACGGCCTGCAACAGGCCAAGAAGTTCCACGAGAGCACCCCGCTGACCGGCGTGGTCGTGACCAAGCTCGACGGCACCGCCAAGGGCGGCATCCTGGTGCCCATCGTGCGGGAACTCGGCGTGCCCATCAAGTTCATCGGTGTGGGCGAACAGCCCGGTGACCTGCAACCCTTCGACAGCCAGGAGTTCGTGCGCGCGCTGTTCGACGTGGACATCCCGAAGAGCTGACGGGACCGCACAACGCTACGGAATCACCAGCTCGCCGCGCCAGCCCGGCTCCAGCGCCAGCAGCATGTCCAGCGGCGTGTCGCCGTGCTTGAGCAGGTATGCTAGGAAGTTCATCTCGCGCTCCTGCGGCACGCCGCGTGGCAGCAGGTGCGCCCGCAGGCGCGTGAGCTGCCCGCTGCGCTCGTCCTCCCGGCGGGCCAGGGCGCGGGTGCCGAGGGTCCGCAGGTGCTCCACCCGGGCCAGCGTGCGCGTGCGCGTGCGCTCGACCGCGCCGACCAGCGTAAGATCGAGGTCGGCGATGCCGTCCGCGAGGTGCCGGAACTGCGCCTCCAGACTCGACAGCGTGTCCTGCGACAGCGCCGCCGCGCCGCGCTCGCGGGCCAGGGCGCGGCCCAGGACGCCCTCCGGGTCCGCCTGCACCGCCGCGGCGGTCGTGTCCAGCCGGGAGAGCAGCCGGGCGACGTTCGGTTCCAGCCAGGTGACGCTCAGGCGCGGCCACAGCAGCGGCTGCTCCAGGCCGTGCAGCGGGTAGACGTCCTGCAACTCCGCGCCGTACGCGATCTCGCCCGGGCCCACCACGAAGGCCAGGGTGGGCAGCATCGTGTCCTGCACGATGGGGCGCAGGCCCGCCGCCGGCGTCACGCGCGTGGGGTCGGCCTCCAGCACGGCCAGCAGCTCGTCCGTGGTGTAGGGCCGGGTCTCGGTGCGCAGCTCGTGGCCGTCCACGCGCAGCAGCCGGCGCTGCCCGTCGTCCTCCTCGAGGAACACATTGGTTGCGCCCGGCGGTCGCCGCAATTGCGGCACGAAGCCGGCCGCCTCAAGCCGCTGCGCCGCCGCCTCGATACGCTCTGAGGAGGCCAGCGGAGCGCGCAGTTCGCGGGCCAGTGCGGGGGCCATCAGCCGGGCCAGGGCCGGGTGCAGCGGGTCGAGCACCAGCAGGCCTGCGCGGCCCAGCAGGCCGTGGATCAGCCGGGCGAACACATCCGCGTAGCTGCCGCCCGCCGCCGCGGCGCTCAGTACGCGCCGGCGCACGCGCTCGACGTGCTCGGCGGGCGCGTCGAAGGCGTCCAGCAGGGCGAGGGCCTGCGCCGTGTAGTCGTCCCGCCACGGCAGCCGGCCCACCGGGCGGCCCTGGGGCAGGTCGAAGGTGACGTGGTGCAGCGTCTCGGACAGGTCGAGCAGGGTGGTCGACGCGACCTCGGCCGCGTCGTGGTCCTGGCTGGCGATCCAGTACACGGCCACCACGGGCGCGTCCTCGGTGTCGAGCTGACGGGCCAGCAGCGCGGCGTCCGCGCCCTTGTGCACGGAGTACGCCGGGCCGGTCAGGGCGCCCGCCTGCTGGCCCGTCACGACCACCCGCGACGCCGGATGCGCCAGCCGCCCGAGCTGCGCCTCGACGTTCGCATCCAGCGTGCCCAGCGCCGCGTGGTACGCCCGCAGCGCTCCCACCAGCGCGTCCCGGTCGATGTCCGGCCGGGGGCTGGCCGCCGCGCCTGTCAGGTCTCCGGGCCGCAGCCGGACGAAGTCGCCCAGCCCTCCCGCCATGTACTCCGCCGCCACACTCCGCGCCACTCCGATCCCATTCCTTCCCACCCGGACGGCTCCGTCCGGGCAGCTCAACTCGACTTCAGTGTTCGGCCGTCACGCCCGCACGGTCAGCGCAGCGGCTCCTGCATCGCGCGCGTCAGACCGTCCTTGTCCGTCAGGACGATGCGGCGGTAGCCGATGTCCAGTAGGCCGCGCGTGCGGAAATCTCCCAGCAGCTTCGTGATCGTCTCGCGCGTGCTGCCCACCACGTGCGCGAGGTCCTGGTGCGACACACGGTCGCGCAGGGCCAGCGTGCCGCCCGGCGGCCATCCGCCCTCGCGCTCCGCGAGGTTCAGCAGCGCCAGCGCCAGCCGCTGCGAGACCTCCAGGAACACCAGGCCCGACAGCCGCTCCTGCACGCCGCGCGTCTGCCGGGTGAGCTGCTCGCCCAGCGCGACCGCCACCGACGGCTGCGACTGCCGCACGCGCGACAGCACGTCCTGGCCCAGCAGCAGCGCCTCGGTGTCGTCCATCGCCTCGGCGTACATGCCGTAGCGCGCGCCCGGCGTGAGGCTGCCCACGCCCAGCAGGTCGCCCGGTCCGTGGACGTCCAGCGTCACCTCGCGCGCGCCGGAGCCGAGCCGGTACAGCCGCACCGCGCCGCGCGTGAGGAGAAACAGCGTCTCGGCCGCGTCCTCCGGGTGGAACAGCAGACCGCCGCGCGACCAGCGGCCGGCGCGGCCGGCACTCTGCAGTTGCGCCTGCGCGTCTGCAGGCAACACACCAAACGCTCCGGGCAACATGCGTAGCAGTATGCCGTACCCGCCGGGCCCACAGCGCACGGCCGCGCCGCCGCGCATTACAATTCCCGCAGCATGACCGTCCCGACCCTGCCGCCCCGGCTGTCGCTGTTTGACCTGCCGCTCGATCCCGTCACGCTCGACCACGCACTGGACACGCTGGGCGGGTGGATGTTCCGGGACGCGCGTACGCCGCACACGGTCGTCACTCTGAACCCGGAATTCATCGTGCAGTGCCAGAGCCAGCCGGACTTCGTGGCGGCGATCCAGGCGGCGGATCTGGTGACGGCCGACGGCGTGGGCATCGTGTGGGCCGCCCGGCAACTGCTGCACCAGGACGTGCCGCGCGCGCCCGGCTACGACCTCGTGAAGGGATTAATGGAACGCCACCGGGGCGACCTGAAGGTGTTCATGCTGGGCTCCAAGCCCGGGGTGGCCGAACTCGCCGCGCAGAATGCCGTGCGCGACTACGGCATCCAGGTGGCGGGGACGCACCACGGCTACTTCGACCTGCCCGAGGACCAGCGGGTCGCGGAACTCGTGCAAGGCAGCGGCGCGCATCTGCTGCTGACGGCCATGGGCGCCCGGCGGCAGGAGACCTTCAACCAGTACTGGCGGCAGGTGATGGGCGTGCCCGTCATGATCGGCTGCGGCGGCGTGCTGGATGTGCTGGCGGGCAGCGCGCAACTCGCGCCGGACTGGACGCGCCGGATGGGCGTCGAGTGGATCTGGCGGGTGGCCGGCGACCGCAAGCGCTGGGGCCGCGCGCCCCGGCTGTTTCAGTTCACGCAGATGGTGCAGGCGGAGAAACGCAGGCCGCGCTGAGGCTCATTTGGCGACGGTGGCCAGCGCTCCGTCCAGCAGCTCCAGCATCTCAGCCACTTCCGCCGACGTGATGCTCAGCGGCGGACCCAGCAGCAGGTGGTCGCCGCGCACGCCGTCCACCGCGCCGGAGCCAGGGTAGGTGAGCAGGCCGCGCCCGCGGGCGGCGGCGGACACGCGCTCTGCGATGCCCGGCTGCGGGAAGGCCTCGCCAGTGGCCGGATCGCCCAGGAGCACGCCCAGCAGCAGGCCGTGCCCGCGCACCTCCAGCACGTGCGGGTGCCGGGCCGTCAGCTCCCGCAGGCCGGCCATGAGCTGAGTGCCGCGTTCCCGCGCCGCCATCACCAACTTCTCGCGCTGCACGATGTCCAGCACGCTCAGGCCGGCGGCCACGCTGACCGGGTGCCCCGCGTACGTGAAGCCGTGCTTGAACGCGCCGCTGCCGTCCATGACGGTGGCGTACACCTCCGGGCTCGCCATCACGCCCGCCAGGGGCGCGTACCCGGCCGCGAGGCCCTTGCCGAGCACCACGATGTCCGGCGTGGTGTCCCCGCCCAGCCGCACGGCCAGCGGCGCGCCGCAGCGGCCCATGCCGCTCATCACCTCGTCCGCGATGAACAGCACGCCGTACTCGCGGCAGATCGCCGCGACCGCCGCGTGATACCCGGCGTTCGGCGCGAGCGCCGCGTCGGACGCACCCACCACCGGCTCGCAGATGAACGCCGAGACCGTGTCCGGCCCGGCCGCCTCCAGCAGCGCGCGCAGCCGTTCGGCGTCGTCCTGGCCGGACATCGTCGGGTCGGGTTTCGGCATCTTGGGCCATGCGTCCTCGCGCATCAGCGGCGCGTACAGGGCCCGCCGCGCGCCCATCCCCGACGCCGCCAGGGCGCCCAGCGACGCGCCGTGGTAGCTCGGCACCCGCGTGACCACCCTGAAGCGACCGGGCTCGCCGCGCTCAACGTGATATTGCCGGGCGAGCTTGATCGCGCTCTCGTTCGCCTCGGAGCCGCCGGCCACCGCCCACAGCCGGAAGTCCGGCAGGTCCAGGAACGTGGCGAGGCGCGACGCGTAGTCCTCCAGCACGTCGCTCGTGAACTGCGAGCCGTGCACGAAGGCCAGTCGGCGCGCCTGGGCGGCCATGGCGTCCGCCACCTCGGCCCGACCGTGGCCGACGTTCGCCACCAGCGCGCCGGAACTGCCATCCAGATAGCGCGTTCCGGCCGCGTCGTAGAGGAAGACGCCGTCGGCGCGGACGGCCTGCGGATAGGAGGTGCTGCTGCGGTAGAAGACGTTTGACATGGATGCCTTTCGGAGATCTGCCCTGCACGGAGAAGTGGGCCGGGCCTACCACGTGTCGCCACCCGACGGCGGCGGCCACAGCCCCAGCGCCTGCCGGATCACGACGACCTGACCCAGGTGGTACACGCCATGCCCGGCGAAGGAGGCGAGGGTCGCGGCCCACGGCTGCCCCTGCGGCGTGCTTCCGGACATGAACGCCGGGTCGCGCGCGAGGTCGCGCAGGCGGGCCTGGGCGGTCAGGAGGTCACGTCGGAGCGTGTCCCACGCGCCGGGCTCAGGCCAGCCGCCGGCCGCATGCTCGGGCCACGGGCGCGCGTCGCCGGCGGCGGCGTCCAGCAGCCACGCCTGCCAGAACTGCACGTGGGCGGCGACCTGCCCCACGGCGTGAGGCAGGCCGGCGGGCACGCGCAGGGCGTCCGCGGCGTCCAGTCCCTCCAGCGCGCGCTCCCACGACACGTTCGCCGGGCCGCCCAGGAACAGGTTCCCGACGGCGCGCTCGGCCGGCCCGCTCACCACGTATCGCCGCCGCCGGGCGGGGGCCACGCGCCCAGCGCCTGGCGCACCGTCACGACCTGCCCGAAGTGGTGCGCGGTGTGCAGCGCGAAGTCGGCCAGCAGTTCCCCGATGGTCTCCTCGTGGTTCACGGGGTTGGCCAGATCGGGCCGCGCGGCGTGCGTGTCCACGCGGGCCAGCAGCTCGTAGAACTCGTTGCGCACGCGGCCCCACTCGGCCGCGTCCACCTCGGGCCACGTGTCGGCGGCGCGTTTGGGGTACGGCTGCGCCTCGCCCATCTCGATGATGTCCAGCATCCAGCGGTTCCACCAGTTCACGTGCGCCACCAGTTCCGCCACCGAGTGCGGCAGGCCCGGCGGGCGGGTGGTGGCCACGTCGGCGTCCAGGCCGCTCAGGGACGCCTCCACGCCCACGAAGGCCTGTCCGCCCCGGAAGAGTTTGGGCAGCAGCCGGGCGAAGGCCAGCTGCGCGCGCGCGTTGCGGTCGTCGGTGGGGGAGGCGTCGCTCATGCGTGCAGTCTCGCACCGCCGCCGCGTAGGCTGCGGACATGATGAAGGCGGACGAAGTGCTGCGGATCGCTATGGCCCGCGACCTGGGCCTCCCGGTGCTGACGTGGGCGGAGGTGAACACGGTGGTCGGCGCGGCCCTCGGCGTGCGCGGCGTGATCTTCACGGAGGCGGACGTGGCCCCGGAGTTCTTCCGGCTGGGCAGCGGGCTGGCCGGCGAGGTCTTCCAGAAGTTCACGAATTACCGCGTGGCCGTCGCCCTGGTCGTGCCGGACCCCGCGGCCCACGGTGAGCGCTTCGAGGACCTCGTCCGCGAGCACCGCCGCCACCCCCTGATCCGCATCGTGCAGGGCGAGGCCGAGGCCCGCGCGTGGCTGGAGTCGCTGCCGTGAGTGCATGTCAGTACCGCTGGGCGATGGTCTTGGTCTGGAGAAACCAGAACAGGTAGTCCGGGCCGCCCACCTTGGCGTTCGTGCCGCTCATGCCGTAACCGCCGAAGGCGTGCGTGCCCGACAGCGCGCCGGTGCACTTGCGGTTCACGTACAGGTTACCCACGTGCATGCGCTGGCGGGCCGCGGCGATCTTCGCGGGGTCGCGGCTGTAGAACGACGCGGTCAGGCCGTACTCGCTGTCGTTCGCCAGGGCGATCGCGTGCTCCCACGACTCCGCGCGCGTGAAGGTCAGCACCGGGCCGAACAGTTCCTCCTGGAATAGGGAATCGCCGGGCGCCACGTCCGCCAGGATGGTGGGGGAGACGTAGCCGCCGGTGCGCTCACCGGTGTCGGGGCGGTCGCCGCCCAGCACCAGCCGCGCGTCGCCGTGCTTGCCGGCCAGCGCCGCCATGATCCGCTCGGCGCTGCGCTCATGGATCACCGGGCCAAGGTCCGCGTTGTCCTCCGGCAGGCCGCCGCGCAGCGTGCGGGTCAGGGACACGACCTTCTCCAGCAGGTCGTCGTACACGTCCGCCTCCGCGATCACGCGTGAGCACGCGCTGCACTTCTGGCCGCTGTACCCGAACGCGGCCTGCACGATGCCCAGCGCGGCGGCGTCCACGTCGGCGTCGGCGCAGACCACTGTGGGGTCTTTCCCGCCCATCTCGGCAATCACGCGCTTGAGCCACGTCTGTCCTGGCTGCACCCGCGCGGCCCGCTCGTAGATGCGGCAGCCCACCGCCTTGCTGCCCGTGAAGGCGATCATGCGGACGCGGGGATGGTCGACCAGCGGATCGCCCAGCACGTCGTTCGTACCGGTCAGGAACTGGATCACGCCGCGCGGCAGCCCGGCCTCGAACAGCAGCTCGACCAGCAGGTAGCTCGACAGCGGCGTCTCCGGCGCGGGCTTCCAGATCACGGTGTTTCCGGCGGCGATCGCGCCCAGGGCCATGCCCAGTGGGATCGCGCTGGGGAAGTTCCACGGACTGATGCACGCGACCACGCCCAGCGGCTCGTACACCGTGGTGACGTGCTCGTCCGGCATGGGAGCCACCGGCTTGCCCTGCGCCCAGCGCAGCGCCTCACGCGCGAAGACCTCGAAGTGATCGACCGACTCGGCCACCTCGCCGTCCGCCTCGGTCCAGTTCTTGCCGTTCTCCAGGGTCATCACGGCGTTGAACTCCAGGCGGCGCGCACGCAGCAGGGTCGCGGCCCGCTTGAAGATGCTGGCGCGTTGCAGCGGATCGCTGTAGCGCCACTCCTCGAAGGCGTCCGTCGCGGCCTGCACCGCCCGCTCCAGCTGGTCCGGCGTGGCGTTCTGGGCGTACCACACGGTCTCGCGGGTGTCGGCGGGATTGCGCACGGCGGTGGTGCCGTCGCCGTGTTCTTCTCGCCCGCCGATGATCAGGGGCAGGGTGCGGCCCACGTGCTGCTCGCGCACGGACCGGAACGCGGCGCGCTGCGCTTCGGCCACAGTGGGATCGGAATAGCGGTGGTACGGCTCGTGCTCGAAGGGCAGCAGTCCTGCCAGCATCGTCTGGGTCATGGGCGTCTCCTTGTGGTGGCGCGAGCCTAACACGGCCACCCTGGGAGCGGAAGATGCGCTGTCAGACGCACAATTTCGTCCGTTTCCACCTCGACAGGGTGGCCTGTCGCCCCCTGTGGACTTTGCAATTGACAGGCGGTCACGCCACGGTCATGTGGCGCGCTCCACCATCTCTCCACCCGGGCCACATCCGCGCCCGACGCCCGCACCCGGAGGTCACGATGCATGTTCCCGCCATTCCGCACGGCTCCCACCCCATCGGCAATTACCGCCTTGAGGTCGATCCACACGGCGGCTCCCTGATCCGGGTGCAGGTGGCCGGCGCGTGGCACACCGTCACGCCCGCCACGGCCGAGGAGGGCCGCACCCTCATCAGCGTGCTGCATTCCCCGTTCGCGTGCGTGGAGGAGGGCTGGATCGTCGGCCGGCGCTCGCCCTGAGTCAGTCCGCCGGTCGGCCCGCCCACAGCGCCGCGCCGATCAGCCCGGCGTCGGCGCCCAGCTCCGCGTGCACGATTTCCGGGCGGTAGCGCGGCGGGAAGTGCTCCAGGGCCATGCGCACCCGGTCCAGGTATCCGCTCCGCAGGCCCACGCTGCCGCCCAGCGCGACGCGCGTGATGCCCAGCAGGGCGGCCACGTCCGCGCTCTTCCACGCGATCAGTGCCGCAGAGCGCGAGTACGCGGCCTCGGCGCGCTCGTCCCCGGCCTCGGCGGCGTCACACAGCGCGCGCGCGTCCACATGCCCAAGCAGGTGGGCTCGGGCGTTCAGGGCGGTGCCACTCGACTCGAATTCCAGCGGCCCCAGGGCGCCCAGCGGCGGCACCGGGGTGCCCGGCGCCCACGCCGCCGGCACCGACACGAAGCCGAGTTCCGCGTCCAGGCCGTTGCCTGCCAGGTGCAGCCGCCCGCCCAGGATCAGGCCCGCGCCCACGCCGGTGCTGACCGTCACGAACATGAACTCCGGCGCGCCCCGACCGGCTCCAGCCTGCGCCTCGCCCCACGCGGCGGCCCGGGCGTCGTTCAGCGCCCGGCACGGCAGGCCCAGGCCCCCACTCAGGCGCTGTGCGAGGGGAATGTCCACCCAGCCCGGGAAGGTGTGCGTGGCGGTCGCCGTGACGCGGCCCTGCGCCACCGCGCCCGCGCACGCCACGCCCAGGGCGGTGGCCCGCGCCGCCAGCGGGCGGGCCAGGGCCACGGCTGCGGGAATCACGGCGTCCGGGGTGGACGGTTTGGGCGTGGCGGCCTCCACGCGCTCCGTGATCCGGCCGCCGACCACCAGGGCGGCGCGCATGGACGTGCCGCCCACGTCCAGGGCCAGCAGCGCTCCGCTCACGCCCGCCCCCGCACCGTCAGGGGAAAGACGCCGGTGAACAGCCGCGGCCAAGCCAGCCGCGGTGGTCCGGCCGTGAGGTCCAGGCCCTCGGCGGCGAAGTGCGTGTCCCACAGCGCCTGGATACGCGGCGTGATCACGTCCCGCAGGTGCGCCTCGGCCGCGTCCCGCTGTGCGCCCAGGTCGAAGGGACTGGGGTCCACCAGGCGGGACCGGACCTCGCTGCGGGCCCAGCCCTGGTACAGCGCGTCGTCCACCATGCGCGAAAACAGCGCGCCGGCGTGCTCGGCGCGGTCCGTGACCAGCGGGGCGAGCTTCCCGAACGCGACGGCCGAGCCCAGCGTGTTTCCGGCCGTGTTCCACGCGCTGTAGCCGGCCAGCCGGGCGAGGGAGAGCGGCTGCATCAGGCGCCACAGCCGCCACTCCGCGCCGTTCGGGTACGCGATGTCCGCCACGCTGACCGTCCGGCCGGCCGCCAGGTCGGCGCGCAGGTCGTCCACGAAGGCGGGCAGGTGGCGCTGCGCGGTGTCCACGGTGGCGTAGTCCGGCTGCCGGTGCGCCTGCCGCGAGCCCGGCGTGTTCACGGCCAGCACGAAGTCCGCCTCGGCAGCGGTGTCGGCGGGCACGCAACCGGCGGCGCGCAGGTGGGCGCGCACGAGATCCCCGGCGGGACGGTCCTCGTACAGCAGGCCCGCGCGGGCGCCGTCCGTGCCGCTGTAGCGCACCCACACCCGCGCGGTCTCCGGCCGCAGGGCGCGGGCCAGCAGCGCGCACGGCACCTCGTCCGCGCCGGGATAGATATCGAGGTGCTCCCACACGCCCAGGTCGTCGGCGCGGGCCTCCAGCAGGCGGCGGTCGTAGGCGGCCAGGCCGTACTCGGTCGTGTCGTCCAGGGTCACGCACAGGTGCGACAGCACGCCGGCGTGCAGCAACTCCAGCGCCCGCAGGTGCAGCGCCCGGTTGCGCTCGCGGGTGCCCAGCCAGTCGGCCAGGACGTCCTGCGGCACGGCGGCGCGGGCGGCGTCCAGCGCGGCACGCTCGCCCGCGCCGTGGCGGGCGTGGCGGTCGAAGGCCGCCGAGTACGCCCGCAGTTCCCGGCCCCACTGACCGTAGTACGGCTTTTCCTCGTGCGGATCGTTGTCGTGGGCCACCCGCACGATCACGCCCGCTGCGTAGATCCGTACGGCGGGGTGGCGGGACTTCACGCGCTCCAGCACGCCCAGCCGCGCCTGCGCGCTGCTCACGTCGTCCGGCACCCGCCGCGCAGGAATCATGCCGCCCAGGCACAGCGTCTCGATGCTCACCACCAGCACGTCCGCGTCCGCCGCCTCGCGCTCCAGCCACGCCGCAAGCGCGTCCGTGTCGCCCGGCGTGAAGAATTCCGGCAGCGCCTGGGGCGGCGGCACGCGCACCTGGGCGCCGGTCATGCGGGCGAGCTGCGCGGGCAGATCGAGGGTGGGGGGGCGGGTGTCCGGCGGAATCAGCAGCACGCGGGGCGAGGGGGGCATCCTGTCCAGCCTAGAGCACCGGACGCAGCACGCGCCCCACCGGTCGGCGGGGCGCGTGCTGCGTCGGCGGGTTCAGGCAGCCAGGGGTTTGGTGCGGGTGTCCTTCCAGATGCCGCGGCTGCCGGCGTGCAGCGTGCCGGGCCGTGCGGCGGGGGAGGGCGTCGGGAGGGAGCGGGGCTGCGGCCCGGCGGGCAGGATCAGTGTGGGCGTCTGCATGGGGGCCTCAGCGGAATTTCCCGGCGAGCGCGCCGACGTTCAGCGTTCCGGCGCCCAGCTGGAGGTTGAAGAGTAGGTCCTGGTTGAGCGTGGCGCTGGCCTTCACGGCGGTGATCACGGACGCGCTGCTGGCGCCGGTGGACAGCGCCAGGGCCAGCGCGCCGGCCACGGCGGGGGCCGCGAAGGACGTGCCGCTGGCCTTCACCAGGCGGGCATCGGGGTAGGTCGTGAGCACGAGTTCGCCCGGCGCGGTCATGGACATGTTGGCGCCGTACTGCGTGAACGCCGACTTCTGCAGGCCCAGCGTCACGCTGCCGACCGCGAACAGGCCGCTGTTCACGCCGAAGGTGGTCCCCAGACCGGCGCCGGGATACACGATGCCCTGCGTGCCGGCGTTCCCGCTGGAGTTCACGACCAGGACACCCTGCGCCAGCGCCGCGCTGATCGCGGTGTTCAGCGCGACCGAGTTGCTGGTCGAGCCGAGCGACAGGTTGATCACGCGGGCGCCGACGCTGACCGCGCGGTTCACGGCCGCCGTGACATTCGAGATCCTGCCGGAGCCGTCCGGCGCCAGGGCGCGCATGGGAATCACCTTGGCGTTCGGGGCGATCTGCAGGACGATTCCCGCGACTGCGGTGCCGTGGCCGTACTTGCCGCCCGTGTTCTCCTCCTGGGGGTTCCCGTCGCCGCCCACGTAGTCCCAGCCGCCTGCGCTGTCGATGCGGCCCTGCAGCAGCGGGTGGGCCATGTCAAGGCCGGTGTCGATCACGGCGACCTTCACGCCGCTGCCCAGCTCGGGAATCTTCTGCTGCGCGGTGGAGAGGCCGAGCCGGTTCCAGTAGGCCGTGGCCGAGGTCAGGTCGGTGTTGTTCAGGAAGCTCGTGCCGCCCGCCCACGTGATGGCCCCACCGGCCCACGTGGTCAGGCCGCCGGCCCAGGTGGTCAGGCCGCCGGCCCACGTGGTCGCGCCCAGCGCGTCCGCCTCGGGGTCGTCGGTCAGGACCTTCATCACGCCGTCGGGCTCCACGCCCAGCACGCCGGCGTCGAGGCTGCCCAGTGCCTGCGTGCTCATGCTGCCGGGCGCGAGGGTACCTGCGGTGGCGGCCGGCACGCTCAGCACGGCGCGGCCCGTCGTGTGGTCGAACACCAGCACCTGGGCGCCGCTCAGCGCCGCGCTCAGGGCCGCGCTGGTCACGCCCGGGCCGATCCGCAGCGTCACCAGCTGCCGGTCGCCGCCGGCGTCGGTGCCGGTCGGGGCGCCCACCGACGGCGTGGTGCCGCAGGCCGTGATCGCCATGGCCAGGACCGCCATCGACATGAGAGGGAAAGAACGGATGCGTTTGGTCATGGGCAGGGCCTCCGGGAAGAGCGGCTGGCCGCCTCACTGGCCACCAGGGTCTTCGACACATGAAGTTTTCCTCACGCGTGTGACTGCCCCGTGACCTTTCAGACCCCAAAGTCACTCCCCGGCGGGGGCAGCCGGCCGCGCGCCAGCGCCTCGCCGGCCTCGCGCCGGAGCTGTTCACATTCGAGTCACATTTTCGCCCCAGTCCGAGGGGCGCCCTGACATTTGACCGTCCTGGACGCCCCGTTTCGCTGTCAGAGTGCTGTCAGAACGCGCCCGGCGGCCTGCGTCAGCCCATGCCCTTGAGGTTCGTGACCACGTCCGCGATGGCCTGCTGCGCGCTGCCGTACAGCATGGAGGTGTTCTCGCGGTAGAACAGCTCGTTCTCGATGCCGCTGTAGCCGGCGCCCTTGCCGCGCTTGACCACGATCACCTGGGCGGCGCGGTCGGCGTCCAGGATCGGCATGCCGTAGATCGGACTGGCCTTGTCGTGCCGCGCGACCGGATTCACCACGTCGTTCGCGCCGATCACCAGCGCCACGTCCGTCAGCGGGAAATCCGCGTTGATCTCCTCCAGGTCGAAGATCTTGTCGTAGGGCACACCTGCCTCGGCCAGCAGCACGTTCATGTGGCCGGGCATGCGCCCCGCGACCGGGTGGATGGCGAAGCGGACGTCCACCCCGGCGCCTTCCAGCAGCTTGGCCATCTCCTGCACCTTGTGCTGCGCGCCCGCGACCGCCATGCCGTAGCCCGGCACCACGACCACCCGCTGCGCGTAGCGCATCATCGCGGCGGCGTCCAGCGCGCTCAGTTCGCGCATGGTGCCGGCCACGCCGCTCCCGCCGCCCTGCGCCTCGCCGGTCATCGGCGTGAAGATGATGTTCGAGATCGGCCGGTTCATGGCCCGCGCCATCAGCTGCGTGAGCAGCGTGCCGGACGCGCCCACCACGATCCCCGCGATGATCAGGGCCGGGATGCCCAGCACGTAGCCCTCGAAGCCCACCGCGAGGCCCGTGAAGGCGTTCAGCAGCGAGATCACGACCGGCATGTCCGCCCCGCCGATGGGCGACGTGAGCACCACGCCCAGCAGCAGCGCCAGCACGTAGAACAGCACCAGCACGGCCGGCGTGCCCCCGGTCGCCACCGTCAGCAGACCCAGCAGGACGACCACGGCGGCCAGCGCGGCGTTCACGGTGTTCTGGGCGGGCAGGCGCCACGCGCGTTTCATCACGCCCTGCAATTTCAGGAACGCGACCACCGAGCCGCTGAACGCCACGGAGCCGATCAGCGAGCCCAGCACTGCCAGCGTGAGCGGCAGGGCGCCGTGCACCTCGCCCCGCGCGAACTCCAGCGCCGCAATCGCCGCCGCCGCGCCGCCGCCCATGCCGTTGTACACCGCGACCATCTGCGGCATGTCGGTCATCTTCACGACGCGGCCCAGGTACCACGCGGCGCCGCCGCCCAGCACGATCGCCAGCAGCATCAGGCCGATGTTCCCCAGGCCCGGTGTCAGGAAGGTCACGATGGTTGCCAGGACCATGCCCACGCCCGCCCACACGATGCCGCGCCGCGCGGTGGCCGGCGACGACATGGCTTTCAGGCCGAGGATGAACAGCGCCGCCACCACGACGTACGTCAGGTCGATGAAGGTCTGCATGCCTACTTCACGCGCTCCGCGCCGGGCATCGCGGGCGCTCCCCGCCGGTCGCTGCGGAACATGGCCAGCATCCGCTCGGTGACCACGTAGCCGCCCGCGGCGTTCGCGGCGCCGAGCAGCACGGCGAAGAAGCCGATGGCCTGCTCCAGCGGCGAGGCCGCATGGCCCAGCGCGACCATCGCGCCGACCAGCACCACGCCGTGCACGAAGTTCGAGCCGGACATCAGGGGCGTGTGCAGGATCACGGGCACGCGCGCGATCACCTCGTAGCCGGTGAAGGCGGCCAGCATGAAGATGTACAGATAGAACAGGTCCATAGGGCATCCTCCGGGATGGAGAGGCGATCAGGCGAGGGCGAGGGCCTGTCGGACACGGTCGTTCACAACGGCCCCCGCGTGCGTCAGGGCGGTGCCAGCGAGCACCTCGTCCTGCCAGTCGAGGCTGAGTTCGCCGTCCCTCACGAACGGAGCCACGAAGTTCAGCAGGTTCTTCGCGTACATCTCCGAGGTGTGCACCGGCATCCGCGACGGCAGGTGGGTCGGCCCCGCCACGCGCACGCCGCCGATCACGACCTCCTGGTCGGCCACGGTGCCCTCGACGTTCCCGCCCGTCTCGGCCGCGAGGTCCACGACCACGGAACCCGGCTTCATGCCCGCGAGCATGGCCGCCGTGACGATCACCGGCGCGCGTCGCCCGGGAATGGCGGCGGTCGTGACGATCACGTCGCTGCCCGCCACGGCCCGCGCGAGTTTTGCGGCCTGCGCGGCCGTCTCGCCCTCGGTCAGTTCGCGCGCGTAGCCGCCGGTGCCCGCCGCCATGATGCCGGTGTCCACGAACTTCGCGCCCAGCGACTCAATCTGCTCGCGCGTCTCGGGCCGCACGTCGTAGGCCTCGACGATGGCGCCCAGCCGCCGGGCGGTCGCAATCGCCTGGAGGCCCGCCACGCCCGCCCCCACCACCAGCGCCCGCGCGGGCCGGATGGTACCCGCCGCGTACGTCAGCATCGGGAAGAACTTCGGTGCCAGGCTGGCCGCGATCAGCGCGCCCTGGTAACCGCTGGCGGCGCCCTGAGAGGACAGCACGTCCATCGACTGCGCCCGCGAGATGCGCGGCAGGAGTTCCATCGCGAACGCCGTGACCTGCCGCTCCTGCAACGTCCGGATGCGCTCCGCACTTGCATACGGCTGGAGCAGGCCGACCAGCACCGTGCCGGGCCTCAGCGTGGCCAGCACCTCGTCCGGCGGCGGCCCCAGCACCCACAGCAGGTCAGCCCGCGCGGCCACCTCGGCGGCCGAGTCCACCCACGTCACGTCCGGGTAGTCGTCCTCCGGGTACGGCGCGCGGGCCGCCGCGCCGCGCTGCATCACGAGCTGCACGCCGAGCCCCGCGAGTTTGCGGGCCACGTCCGGCACGAGGGGCACCCGGCGTTCGGCCGGATCGTCGCTCACCATCACTCCCACCACTGCTGCCATGCGCCTCCCGGTCCAGCCGTTGGTCTCGCCTCGCTGCGTTGTCGGTGCCTTACCCTATCCCGACTCGCCGCCGCGACCCAACTGCACGCCGGCCCTCACTCCGCCCACGCGCGCACCACCTTCAGGGTGTGGCCGTCGGCGTCCACCACGGCCACCAGCGCGCCGCCGTGCGTGACCACGTGCCGGCCCAGCGCCGGATGCGCGGGCCGCTTGCCCTGTCGCAGCTGCTGCGCCGTCAGGGCGTCCACCTCGGTCCGGGGGTACTCCAGCGCGTCCAGATCGCCCAGGCCCGTGGCGTCGGCCACGGCGTCCAGCGGCACGGCAGTGTCCAGACCGTGCCGGCCCACCCGCGTGCGCACCAGGCCCGCGAGGTGCGCGGGCACGCCCAGCGCCGCGCCCAGGTCGCGGGCCAGCGAGCGCAGGTACGTGCCGCTGCCCACCCGCGCGCGGATCAGCAGCGTGGGGTGCTCGCCCAGCGCCGCCGGCAGCGTGAACGTCCGGCCGGTCGCGTCCGGCGCCCAGCCGTCCGGGGTGGGGGAGAAAACCTTCGGTGCGGCCTGCACGCTGGGAAAGACGCCGAGCAGGTCCAGGTCGTGGATCACCACGGAGCGCGCCGGCAGGTCGAGTGCTCCGCCCGCCCGCGCGACCGCGTAGGCCCGCTGCCCGCCGACCTGGATCGCGGAGTACTGCGGCGGTACCTGCTGCTGCGGGCCGGTCAGGGCCGACAGGGCAGCGCGGACCATGTCCGTGTCCAGCTCGGGAACGGGCGCGGTCATGTCCACCGGCCCCTCGGCGTCCAGCGTGACGGTGGACGCGCCCAGGGCCACCCACGCGAGGTAATCCTTGCTGTCGGCCTCCATGAACTGCACGAGTTTGGTGCTGGCGTCCACCGCGAGTACCAGCACCCCGGTCGCCAGCGGGTCGAGGGTGCCGGTGTGGCCCACCCGGCGCGTCCGGCGGGCGCGCCGCACCCGGTCGACCACGTCGTGCGAGGTCAGGTTCAGGGGTTTGTCCACGGCGATGACCGGCATGCGCCCGAGGCTAGCAGAGCGCGGCAGGGCCGCCCGCCCGGGCGCAGGGCCGCACCGTGCGGCTACACTGGGCGGCGTGCTGCGCGCCGTCTTCCTGATCACCGGCCTGGTCTTTGCCCTGACCGGGCTGTACCTGTACTTCCTGCCGCCCACGGTGGCCGCGCTGCTCGGCGTCGCGCCGCTGTGGCTGGCGCGCGTCGCGGGCGGCGTGGTGCTCGCGTGGGGCGCGTCCACGCTGGCCGGCAGCGCCCGCCCCGACGGCCTGCGCACCGGCGCGCTGGTGGGCGGCAACCTGCTGGTCGTGGCGTCGCTGGTCGCGCCGGTCATTGCGGCGGGCAGCGCTCTGCCACCGACCGCGCGACCGCTGCTGCTGGGCATCGCCGCGCTGCTGGGCGTGCTCGCGGCGGCGGCGGTCCTCGCGTACCCCTCCCGGCGGCGCGGCCTGTGAGTGAGCGGCTGCACAAGCGCCTCGCGCGGGCGGGCGTCGCGTCCCGCCGCGCGGCCGAGGCGATGATCACGGCCGGCCGCGTGACCGTGAACGGCGAGGTCGCCACCCTGGGCCAGAGCGTGACCGAGGCCGACGACGTGCGGGTCGACGGCCAGCTCATCGAGACGCAG
Organism: Deinococcus metalli; assembly: GCF_014201805.1. Taxonomy (NCBI): domain Bacteria; kingdom Thermotogati; phylum Deinococcota; class Deinococci; order Deinococcales; family Deinococcaceae; genus Deinococcus; species Deinococcus metalli. The sequence goes on from NZ_JACHFK010000011.1 coordinate 175,020, forward strand.
CGTGCCCCGGCCCGCACGTTCGTGCTGTACAAGCCGGTCGGGTACGTGACCACCGCCAGCGACGAGTACGGCCGGCGCACCGTGCTGGACGCCATGCCGGCCATTCCAGGCCTGCACCCGGTGGGCCGGCTCGACCGGGACTCCGAGGGGCTGCTGATCCTCACCACCGACGGCGACCTCACCCTGACGCTCACGCACCCGCGCTACGGCCATGAGAAGGCCTACCGCGCGTGGACCGGCGGCGACCACGACCCGACCGCTGACGAGCTGGACGCGCTGGTGGACGGCATCACGCTCGCGGACGGGCCGGCCCGCGCGATCAGCGCGTCCCCCGCGAGCGGCGGCGCGTTCATCGTGCTGGGCGAGGGGCGCAAGCGGCAGGTGCGCCGCATGCTCGCCGCCATCGGGCACCCGGTCACGCGGCTGATGCGCTACCGCACCGGCGGCCTGTGGCTGGGCGACCTGGACGTGGGCGAGTACCGCGAACTCGGCCCGGACGACCTGGCCGACCTGATGCGGCCGACCGGTGCGGGCTCGCCCAACTGGGATCGCAACTGGGACCTGATGCGGCGGCGCTGGGGCTAGGCCGCACCTGCTATGCTCCTCCCTTGCGGGGGAATGCACGGCCGCGCCCGGGCGTGAGTCCGGGTGAGGAAAGTCCGGGCACCGCAGGGCAGGATGCCAGCTAACGGCTGGTCGGCGAGTCGAGCGCCCACCCGCGCGCCGCAGCGGGTGGAGAGCGGCGAAGCCGAAGGACAGTGCCACAGAAACCAGACCGCCAGCGTCATGCAGTCCCGGCGCGGACGACGCTGGTCAGGGTGAAACGGTGCGGTAAGAGCGCACCAGATGTCCGGGGAACCGGGCGTGCTGGTAAACCCCATCCGGTGCAAGACCCGACAGTGCGCGAGGGCGGCCCGCCCGTTGACCGCCAGGATGGTCGCTCGAGGCGTCTGGCGACAGGCGTCCCAGAGAGATGGCCGCGCAGCCACGCAAGTGGCGGACAGAACCCGGCTTACAGTTCCCCCGCACCACCCACCCCGGCCGCCCGCCGGGGTCTTTCACGCCCGCCGGGCGTCCAGCGCCGCGATCACGAAGCCCGCGATCAGCAGCGCCCCGCCGATGGGCGTGACCGCGCCCAGCCAGCGCACGCCGCTCAGCGCCAGGACGTACAGGCTGCCGCTGAAGATCACGGCGCCCAGCGTGAGCCACAGCCCGGCGCGCTGCGGGCGGCCGCTGCTGCCCAGCGCGAGCAGCGCCAGCGCGGCGTACATCTGGTAGCGCACGCCGGTCTCGTAGTCCGCGAGCAGGTCGGTGCCCAGGCGGGCTTTCAGGGCGTGCGCGCCGAAGGCCCCCAGGGCGATGCCGATAGCGGCGAGGACCGCGCCGGCCTGGGCGGTGGGAAAGGAACGCGTGGCAGGGGTCATGTCCGCAGGGTAGGGCGGGGGAGGCAGTGGGAACGTCCCGGGGTGGTGCCGGGTGGGTGAACCGTGGAGCTGCCGTTCACCCACCCCCTCCCACCCGCGCCGGAAGTGCTACTTTATGCGTCAGGGACGGCACTTCACGGTTGCCAGCCCGCTCTGCACAGCAGGCCGCTTCGCGCACTCCGGGGGAGACCGGTGGGAAAAGCGAAGGGATCTGGGGGGAAAGCGGGGGAAAAAGTGGGAATGGGTGGTAATTCGTGGTAGGGCTTGTTACACTCCGTGCAACAGCCTGAAACGGGACTCCATGCACCTTTTCAGGCTGATCAGCCTGCCCGCCCCGAACCACGCATTGTGGGACGGGGTGGGAACGCAAAGGAGTGGAGTTGCCGTTCGGAGAGTTCCCGTACACCATCGACGACAAGGGGCGTGTGGTCATGCCGCCGCCCTTCCGGGAGTTCGTCGAGGACGGGATGATTCTCACGCGCGGCATGGAAGGGTGCCTGTACGTCTTCCCGCTCGCCAGCTGGCGCCGGGTCGAGGAGCAGCTCGAGGGCCTGCCCCTCACGGACGCGGAGTCGCGTTCCTTCGTGCGCTTCTTCTACTCCGGTGCGAACAAGGCCCGGCTGGACAACCAGAGCCGGGTGTCCATCCCGCAGACGTTGCGCGCCTTCGCCCAGCTCGACGGCGACGTGATCGTGGCGGGCGCTCCGGGCCGGCTGGAACTGTGGAGTCCGGCCCGCTGGGAAGCCGCCATCAGCGCCGTGCAGGACAACCCGCCCAAACCCGACCTCCTGAGCAACTTCGTGGCGTGACCATGACCGATTCCATGACCGATTTCCCCCTGACCCATACGCCGGTGCTGGCTGCCGAGGTGCTCGACGCGCTCGCCCCCGCGCCCGGCAAGGTATACGTGGACGGCACGCTGGGCGGCGCCGGACACACCGGGCTGCTGCTGGACGCCGGCGCGGCCGTGTACGGCATCGACCAGGATCCCTACGCGCTCGAGCGCGCCCGCGCGGCTGACCGGCCCGGCCTGACCGTGCTGGAGGGCAACTACCGCGACATGCCGCAGCTGCTCGCCGGGGCCGGCGTGACTGCGGTGGACGGCGTGCTGCTCGATATCGGCGTCAGTTCCTTCCAGCTCGACGACACGCAGCGCGGCTTCTCGTACCACTCGGACGCGCCGCTGGACATGCGCATGAGCCAGTCCGGCGAGAGCGCCGCCGACGTGGTGAACACCTACCCCGAGGAGGAGATCGCCGCGATCCTGTACGAGTACGGCGAGGAGCGCCACTCGCGCCGCCTCGCGCGCGGCATCGTGTATGCCCGCGAGCGCGCGCCCATCGAGACGACCGTGCAGCTCGCAGACATCATCAAGCGCTCGTACCCTGGGCATTCCAAGGGTATCCACCCGGCGCGGCGCTCGTTCCAGGCGCTGCGCATCCACGTGAACGACGAACTCGGCGCGCTGCGGGACGGCCTGGCCGGTGCCGAGGCGCTGCTACGGCCTGGCGGTCGCGTGGCGGTCATCTCGTTCCACTCGCTCGAAGACCGCATCGTGAAGCGCTTCCTGCAGGCCAGCGGGTCGCTGCGGCCGCTGACCAAGCGCCCGGTCGTGGCGACCGAGGCCGAGCAGGCCGACAACCCGCGCGCCCGCAGCGCCAAACTCCGCGCCGCCGAGAAACGGGCCGCCGGGGAGGACGCGTGACCCGCCTGCGCCGGCCGGGCCTGCCCACGCTGGACACCAGCGCCGCCACGTGGCGCGGCCGGGCGCTGCGTTATCTGCTGATCTACCTGCTGCTGCTCGTGGCCCTCGTGGCCGTGCGGTATCTCACGAAGGACGTGCGCACGACCCTCAAGACCGTGACGGACCGTGAGGCCCGCCTGACTGCCGAACGGTCCACCCTGGCGGTCGAGGTGCAGTCGCTGTCGAATGGGCAGCGGGTCCGCGAGTGGGCCTTCGCGAACGGCATGCACCGCTTCGCGGAGGCCGAGAAGGTCACCCAGCCCATTCCCACGCCGAAGCCCGCTGCGGTTCCCGCCGCCGTCCCGTCACCACGCCGCACCGTGGAGGTCAGAACCCAGTGGAAGTGAAGATCAGACGACGTTCCGTGCTCATGCAGGTCATCGCGACCGTGCTGTTCCTCAGCCTGGTGGTGGCCTACGCGCAGCTCGAGTGGGGCACGCCGCAGGGCGTGAAGGCGGTGCCGGTGCAGGCGCGCGGCAGCATCTTCAGCGCGGATGGCAAGGTCCTGGCCCGCAGCGTGAGCAGCGGCCGCGTGTACCCGCAGGGTCCGCTGGCCGGGCAGGTGCTCGGCATGATGGGCGCCACCGAGGGCCTCGAGGGCCTGGAGTACGCCTTCAACCACGAACTCGCGGCCGGGCAGGACGTCAACCTGACGCTGGACAGCGGCATTCAGACGGCAGCCGAGGCGGCGCTTGCGCGGGCCGTTCCGGAACACCAGGCGGAATACGGCTCGGTCGTGGTGATGGAGACGCAGACCGGGAAGGTGCTCGCCGCCGCGAGCTACCCGCCGTTCGATCCCAACCGGTGGCGCGATTACCCGGCCAGCGCGCGCCGCAACCGGCCGTTCCTGGACGTCTTCGAGCCGGGTTCGACCATCAAGGGACTGGTCGTGGCAGCGGCGCTGAACGAGGGCCTGACCACGCCCGAGACGACGTACAGCACGCCCATGCGCCGGCACGTGGGGGGCCGCTGGGGCAGCGTGATCAACGACGCGGTGGCGCACCCGCCCACCCTGACCACCCAGGGCATCCTGCGGTACAGCAGCAACGTGGGCATGAGCCACATGGTCGAGCCCTTTGCGCCGGAGCGCATGCGCGGTTACCTCACAAAGTACGGCTTCGGCACGTACGTGGACATGCCGGTCGTACCGACCGCGAAGGGCACGTTGCAGCCCCTGCGGCGCTGGGACGAACTCGTGCGCGCCACCAACGCCTTCGGGCAGGGCATGAGTTCCACCGTGCTGCAACTCGCCTCCGCGTACAACGCCCTGGCGAACGACGGCATGTACGTCTCGCCCCGGCTGGTGGCCGGCATGCCCGCGGGCACCCGGCACGAGGTGCTGCGGCCCGAGACCGCGCGCAGGACGCGGGCCATGCTGCAGAAGGTCATCGAGGAGGGCATCCCGGGCATGGCCGGAATCAAGGGCTATGAGATCGCGGGCAAGACCGGCACGGCGCAGGTCGTGGTGGACGGCCGCTACTCCGCGACCGTGTACGACAGCGTGTTCGCGGGCTTCTTCCCGGCGTCTGCTCCGCGCGTGACCGTGACGGTGATGGTTCACGGTGCCAAGGTGCACTACCACGGCGCGCAACTGGCCGCGCCTATCTTCAAGGACATCTCGACCGAGGTCCTGTCGCGCTGGGGCGCGATCCCCACGGTCAAGCCCGCGCCGCCGAAGACGCCGTAAGTTCGGCGCTCCGCCTCGGAGCGTGTTCCACCGTCTGGGCCGACAGTGATGATAGGTGAGTCCACAACATGTGAGCACGGTGAGAATCGCGGATTCGTCACATCGTCAGAGCGCGTTACCCCGGCCGTGACAGCTGCTGACTGACGGGCCAAGCGTAATGTGAATCACGCTTATGTGGGTCTTGGTCCCGAATATGAGAAGATTTGGGCGGTCAGACCCCCATTCTGTGTGCTACAGAATGAGAATCTAAATGAAAAGATGAGACAAGGTCTCATGAACACACTGCGTTCTAGACGGCAAAAAGGGGAGATCGGCCGATCAGACTCGCGGCAGGCTCCTTTTTGCATGAGTCTTAACCGGCTCTATTCTTAGAAAACTGCCATATGAGCCCCTTAGCCTCATCTTCGAAGTTGAGGGGGGGTGCGTGTTGCGCTGCCCGACACTTCGGACATCCGACCGTCCACCACGCCCCCGAGCGTGGCCCTGCAATCACAACCGACCCGAAGGAGAAGTATGGCCCATGCCGTCTTTCGCTGGCTCGCCAGCATCGCGTTGAGCCTGAGTGGCCTCGTCGCCGCTGCCACGCCCGCCCTGCCCGATTCGTCCCTTGCTGTCACCGCCGTCCAGGACGCCCTGGCCACCGCGCCGTCCGCCGCGTCCCAGACCGCTGGCGACGCCGCCCAGTTGCGTGCCGAGACCGTGGCCCGTGCCCAGAACGCCGACACCGTCGCCTACACCGCGGTGCGTGGCAAGGTCGCCATCGTCCGCGCCACCGCGTACAACAGCGTGCCCGGTCAGACCGACTCCACGCCGTTCATCACCGCGACCGGCACCCGCACGCGCCCCGGCGTGGTCGCCCTCAGCCGCGACCTGCTCCGCACGTTCCCGTACGGCACCAAGATCATGATCGAGGACCTCAGCGGCCGCTACAGCGCGCAGCTCAAGGGCCGCGTGTTCATCGTCGAGGACACCATGGCGGCCCGGAAGACGGGCAGCCTGGACATCTGGATGTCCACGCGCGGCGACGCGATGCGCTTCGGCGCCCGGCAGGTACGCATCACCGCCGTTCGCTGATCCGACCAGCTATCTAGAGCGGGTTCCCGGCCATGGGAGCCCGCTCTGCTGTTGCCCCCACGTCGTCCAGGGCACGCGCGGGCGTCTGCTATCCTCCGCTTCGCATGGCCATCCGCCCCCACGCCGAATCCCAGACGGCCCTGGCGTGGTCGCTGGCCCGCGCCCACCTGGCCCGCCGCCGCACCCAGAACGTCCTGACCATTCTGGGTATCGCGGTTGGCGTGATGGCGCTGATCGCCGCCCTGAGCCTGACGAACGGCTTTACCGGCGCGCTGGTCAACGCCACGCTGCGCGCCAGCCCGCACCTGAGCCTGACCGCCTACACGCCCGCCGCGCGTGACCGCGAACTCGAGGCGGCACTGAAGACCGACCCGGCCGTGGAGGCATTCACGCCCTATGTCGCCGACAAGGGCCTGCTCACCCGGCCCGCGGGCGGGGGCCGGCGGGCCGGCTTCGACTTCGTGACCCTGTTCGGCGTCACGCCCGACGCCGCCCGCGTGCTGCACCTGCAACCCGAGGAAAGTCAGGTGCTCGCGGCGCTGAAGCCGGGGCAGATCATGCTCGGCTCGGCCCTGGCGCGCTCCATCGGGGCGTTCACCTCCGACGAGCTGCGGCTGCTGAACAGCACGCAGAAGCGCACCACCCTGACGGTCGCCGGCGTGTTCACCACCGGCAACTACCTGATCGACAGCGCGTACGCGTTCACGTCGCTGGGCACCCTGCAGACCCTGCAGGGCATGCAGACGGTCACCGGGTACCAGCTGCGGCTGTCGAACCCCGACCTCGCTCCGGCCGTCGGGCGCGCGCTCACACGGACGCGGCCCTACAGCGCGCTGCCGTGGCAGGACATCTACGGCACGCTGCTCGACCAACTCTCGCTGCAGAAGAAGGTGATCACCTTCGTGGTCTTCCTGATCGTGGTCGTCGCGGCGTTCGGCATCGCCAACGTCCTGACGCTGGCCGTGTTCGAGAAGACGCAGGAGATCGCCATCCTGCGGGCCATCGGTGCCACGCGCAGCGTCATCACCCGGGTCTTCCTGCTCGAGGGCCTGACCCTGGGCATCGGCGGCCTGCTGGTGGGCAACCTGCTGGGCCTGGGCATCAGCGCGTACTTCACGGTGCGGCCCTTCCAGTTGCCGGGCGACCTGTACTTCGTGACATCGTTGCCGGTCGAGGTGCGCTGGACTGACCTGCTCGCCGTGAACGCCATGGGGCTGGTGACCACGCTGCTCGCGGCCCTGATCCCAGCCCGCCGCGCCGCCGGTATCGAGCCTGCCCGGATCATCCGCTGAGCCCTGGCGACGCCGCCCCCGAGCCTGACGGTGACCTGAAGCACTATTAACAATCCACGCAGGGAGGCTCATAGCGCGTCATGTTCCCCCCCGTAGGCTCATGGGCGGAGGCACACCATGAACAAGATTCTGATGATTCCGGCAGCCCTGCTGCTGAGCACGGCCGCGGCGGCACCGAAGATCAGCGCGCAGAGCATCATCGTGAACCCGACGACGCCGGACCTGAGCGTGTCGGTGCGGGTGGACAAGGACACCAGCGGG